>JAJYCD010000047.1 GCA_021778635.1 Actinomycetes bacterium | reverse complement strand
TGATCGAGACGATCACCGCCGCGTTCGAGATGGAGGAGATCCTCTACGAGCTGCGCGACCACTGCGCCGGGCTCAACGCCGGGCGCTGGGACTACATCTTCAGCATCATCAAGAACTTCCGGCAGCGCGGTCGCCGGTTCGTGCTGCCGGACCGGTCGCGGGTCACGATGACCGTCCCGTTCATGCGCGCGTACACCGAGCTCCTCGTCGCGACGTGCCACCGTCGCGGTGCGCACGCGATCGGCGGCATGTCGGCGTTCATCCCGAACCGCCGGGACGCCGACGTCACGGCGCGCGCGCTCGACCAGGTGCGCGCCGACAAGGAGCGCGAGGCCGGCCAGGGCTACGACGGGACCTGGGTCGCGCACCCGGACCTCGTGCCGGTCGCCCGCGAGGCCTTCGACGCGGTGCTCGGCGATCGACCGGACCAGCGCGACCGCCTGCGGGAGGACGTCCGGGTGACGGCGGCGGACCTGCTCGACATCCCGTCGGCGGGTGGCGTCGAGCCCGGTGCGGTCACGGACGCCGGGCTGCGCGGCAACATCCGCGTCGCGCTGCGGTACCTCGAGTCCTGGTTGCGGGGCACGGGCGCGGTGGCGATCGACGACCTGATGGAGGACGCCGCGACGGCCGAGATCGCCCGGTCGCAGGTGTGGCAGTGGATCCACCAGGGGATCGTCACCGCCGAGGGCTCGCGCATCGACGCCGAGCTGGCCGAGGCGGTGCTCGACGTCGTCCTCGCGGGTCTGCCGCGCACCCCGGGGGATCGCTACGACGACGCCGCCGACCTCTTCCGCCAGGTCGCGTTGGCCGAGGAGTACCCGCCGTTCCTGACGGTCCCGGCGTACGCGCAGTACCTCGTCGAGAGGGGCTGAGCGCGCGACCGGCGGGTCGGCGGGCACGAGTCCGGGGCAACCGGGCGGCGCAGGCGCGACGGGCACCGGCCCCGTCGCGCCCGCGCCGCCCGGGCCTTCTCGTGGGGGTTCGCGCGGTCACGGCTGCCGACGGCGACGCCCGGACCTGCGCGACGTGGGATCGCGTCGGTCAGAGCTCTCCGTCGTCCATCCCGAGCACGTACCGCTGGATGGCCAGCACCGCGGCGCCGCGGCACCACTTGCGGGTGTCGGCGAGGTGGACGACGACGTCGACCGGTGACGCGCGGCGGTCGCGGTCGACGCGGATGCCCGCCCGGACCGCGTCGGCGGCGACCTCGGCGAGCCTGGCGCCCTCGCCACCGATCAGGACTCGCTCGGCGAGCGTGAGATTCGCGACCGCGGCGATCAGCCGGCCGAGCCCGTGGCCGCCCTGGTCGACGATCGTGCGGGCGGCCGGGTCGCCGGCCTCGGCGAGGTCAAGCGCGTCGTCGTAGTCCACCGGACGGTTGAGGGCCTCGGAGAGCAGGCGGGTGATCGACGGCATCGTGAGGAGACTCTGCGCGCAGCCGCGGTGCCCGTCGGGGCACAGCGGGCCGAGCGGGTCGAGCGGCCAGTGCCCGACGAGCCCGACGCCCGAGTCGGGGCCGAGCACGATCCTGTCGTGGATCACCGTGCCGTAGCCGACGGCCGCGCCGAGCGTGACGATCGCGAACCGGTCGAGCCCCTGCCCGGCGCCGAACCAGTGCTCGAACTCGGTCAGCGCGCTGAGGTCGTTGCCGACCACGGTCGGCAGCCCGGTGCGCTCCTCGACGAGCGCGCCGAGCGGTGCGTCGACCCAGTCGAGGAACGGTGCGCTCGCGACCACCGACGCGTCGAGCACGAGGCCACCGAGCCCGATGCCGAGCGCGGTGACCGACGGCACGCGGTCGGCGAGCTCACGGGTCAGCGACGCGAGGGTGTCGGCAACGGCCGTCGGGTCGCGCGAGCCCAGCGGTGCCTCGGCCTCGGCCGCCACCTCGGAGCGGAGGTTCGTGGCGACCCCGAACGCGCGATCACCCGTGAGCTTGATCCCGACGAAGTGGTGGGACTCGGCGACGACGTCGAGCGGACGTGACCCGCGTCCGACGCGCCCGGTCGGCTGCTCGTCGGCCTCGACGAGCAGCCCGGACTCGAGGAGGGGCGTGCTGAGCCTGGTGAGCGAGCCCTGTGACAGGTCGAGCCGACGCGCGACCTCGGATCGGGAGAGCGGTCCGTATCGCAGGATCTCGAGCGCGACGGCTCGGGAGGCCCCGCTCTTGGGCGGCCAGGGGGGTGGCGTCACGTGCACGGGGTAGGACCTCCTCGTCGGTGCGTCGTCAGGATGCCATGGGGGTTACTTCTGGTCAAGAAGCAATAACGATCGTGCGACGGGCAGATCGTCATCGTTGACGTCCAATTGCTTTTGCGGTAGAAGTAGTCCATCGACATGGAGTGATCCCCCCGCGCGCTGCATGTCGGACCCCTTCCACGAACGGAGATTCGCAATGAAGCGCTCCATGACCGCCCTCGCCGTGACCTCGGTCCTCACGGCCACGACCCTCGCCCTCGCGGGCTGCTCCGGGTCGACCGGGACCGGATCCGGTGCCACGGCCGGGACGGCGGCGCCCGTCACCCTCACGATGTGGGGCACGTACGGCAACGGCGGCAACACCGCCCAGACCGACGTCCTGAACAAGACGCTCATCCCGTCGTTCGAGGCGTCCCACCCCGGCATCACGGTGAAGTACGTCGACATCCCCTACGACTCGCTCAAGCAGAAGCTCACGACCGGCGCGGCCGGCGGCGAGCTCCCCGACCTCGTCCGCTCCGACATCGGCTGGGTCGCCCAGTTCGCCTCGCTCGGGGTCCTGGCACCGCTCGACGAGAAGATGAGCGACTTCAGCACGCTCTCCGCAGCGACGTATCCCGGGTCGCTCGCGACCAACGCCTGGAACGGCCACTACTACGGCCTCCCGCTGGACACGAACACCCGCGTCCTCGTCACGAGCCAGGCCGCCCTCGACGCCGCCGGCATGAGCAAGCCACCGGCCACGTTCGACGACCTCAAGGCGATGGCCGCCGCGCTCAAGGGGAAGAAGATCGCGGTGTTCGCCGACTCGGGTCTGCAGGGCTGGAACATCCTGCCGTGGATCTGGTCCGGCGGCGGCGAGATCACCGACGCCAAGCTGACGAAGGCCACCGGGTACCTGGACGGCTCCAAGAGCGTGGCCGCGGTGCAGATGCTCGTCGACCTCTACAAGCAGGGCGAGATCCCGAATCTCCTGACCGGCAACACCGGTGCGACGTCGACGTCGGACGGCCTGCCCAAGGGTGAGTACGCCACGATCCTCGACGGCCCGTGGATGCGGGACATCTGGAAGGGCCAGTTCCCCGCCTTCGCGCCCATCTATGCGCCTGTCCCGGCCGGAGCCGGCGGCTCGATCTCGGTGGTCGGCGGCGAGGACGTCGTCATCCCGTCGACGACCACGCACCTCGACGCCGCAACCGCGTTCGTGCGGTACACCCAGAGCGACGAGTTCCAGCTCGCGATGGCGAAGGTCGGGCAGATGCCCGTCGTGGCGTCGGCCGGCACCAAGGCCGCCGCGGCCGACCCGTTCTACGCGCCGTTCGCCACCCAGCTCGCCACCGCCAAGCCGCGACTGGTGATCCCGCAGTCCTCCCAGGTGGACACGATCCTGTCCACCGAGCTGACCCCCGCCTTCGAGGGGACGACGACGGTTCAGGCCGCCCTCACCAGCGCCGCGAAGCAGATCGACGCCCTGTTGACGAGCAAGTGACCCGATGATCGACAGCACCCAGCCCCAGGTCGTGCGTGCGGCGGTATCCCCCGTCGCCGCACGCACGACCCGGCGCCGCCGCCGTGCGGGCCGCGCCACGCCCTACCTCTTCCTCGCGCCGGCGCTGGTGCTGTTCGTCGGGTTGATCGTGTACCCGATGGTCCGTGCCTTCCAGATGAGCTTCTACGACTGGAAGGTGCTGGCCGGGGCCACGAGCACGTTCATCGGGTTCGACAACTACACGCGGGCGATGGGCGACCCGGTGTTCTGGCGCGGCCTCGCGAACAGCGGCGTGTACATGGCGCTCTCGGTTCCGCCGCAGATCGTCCTCGGTCTGCTCATCGCGATGCTGCTCAAGGCCAAGAGCCCCTCGCAGCCCGTCTACCGTGTGCTCTTCTACCTGCCCGTCGTCACGAGCTGGGTCGTCGTCTCGCTGCTCTTCAAGTACCTGTTCGCGGACAAGGGCGTCATCAACTGGGCGCTCGCGGACGTGCTGCACCTCGGGGACGGCTCGACGTCCTGGCTCTCGGGCCGCTGGACCGCACTGATCGCGATCTGCGCGCTCGGCGTCTGGAAGGGCATCGGGTGGTCGATGATGATCTTCCTCGCGGCACTCCAGGGCGTACCGGAGTCGCTCGAGGAGGCCGCCGTGATGGACGGCGCCAACCGGTGGCAACGGTTCCGGGTCGTGACCCTCCCGGCGATCCGGCCGGCGCTCGGGTTCGTGGTCGTGATGCTCGTGATCGGCGGGTTCAACGTGTTCACGTCGGTGCTGCTGATGACCGGCGGCGGCCCGGGCGGCCAGACCGAGGTGCTGCTCACCTACATGTACCGGCAGGCCTTCACCAACCTCGACTTCGGGTACGGCTCGGCGATCGCCGTGATCCTCACCGTGATCGTGTTCCTCCTCTCCCTCGCCCAGATGCGCCTGTTCCGCGGCGGCGACGAGGAGGAGCGATGAGCGCGTTGCACCGCACCCGTCCGGCCTCGGGCGTGCTGCGGCACGTCCTGCTGATCCTGGGCGCACTGATCATGCTGACCCCGTTCGTCTACATGGTCTCGACGTCGTTCAAGAGCCAGGCGTACGTCCTGACGATCCCGCCGCAGCTCGTCCCCGACCCGGCGACGTTCGACAACTACGTCCAGGTGCTCACGACGCAGAACTTCGCGGCGTACTTCATGAACTCGGTGGTCGTCTCGCTCACGTCCACGGTCGTCTCGGTGCTGATCAGCTCGATGATGGCGTACGCCTTCGCACGGTTCCGGTTCCCCGGCCGCGAGCTGCTGTTCCGCCTCGTCCTGGTGGGCCTGATGGTGCCCGCGATGATGCTGATCATCCCGCAGTTCATCCTGGCCAAGCAGCTCGGCCTGATCGACTCGCTGCAGGGCCTGATCGTCTTCTACGTCGCGGCCTCGATCTCCCTCAACACGTTCCTGCTGCGCGGGTTCTTCGCGTCGATCCCCGGTGAGCTCGACGACGCGATGCAGGTCGACGGCGCCAACGCCTGGACCCGCTACTGGCGGCTCGTGATGCCGCTCTCCACCCCCGCGCTCGCGACCACCACCATCTTCACGTTCCTCGCCACGTGGGACGAGTTCGCATGGGCGTTGACGATCATCAACGACCCGAGCAAGCGCACCCTGCCGCTCGCGATCCAGCTCTTCCAGGGGCAGAACGCCACCCAGTGGGGCCTGGTCTTCGCGGCGTCCGTCGTCGCGGTGCTGCCGGTGATCGTCGTGTTCCTCATCTTCCAGAAGTACTTCGTGCAGGGCCTCACCAGCGGGGCCGTGAAGGGATGACGATGACCGAGCAGTCCGCCGCCGCCGGGAGCCGACCCGTCGAGCTGCTCCCGACGCGCGCCACGTACGCACCGACCGAACCGGTCCGGGTCGAGGTGCGGGGCGCCGTCCCCGGCAGTCGGCTGACGGTGTGGTCCCTCGGCGATCTCGTCGCCACCGTGCCGGTGAGCGGCGCGGGAGAGGTCGACCTCGGGCTGCTGCCGGTCGGCACGTACGGCGTCGAGCTGGCTGCGGCGGAGGACGCGGTACCGACCGGGGCACGCGACACGGCTCCGGCCGGGGCGGAAGCGACCGCACCGCTCGCACGGACGGCCGTCGAGGTCACCGCCGACGTCCGGTCGCGGCTCCGGTACGGGTTCGTCGCGGACTACGCGCCGGGCCGGGACGTCGCGCCCGTCACGGACCTGGTGCGCCGACTGCACCTGACGGGCGTGCAGCTCTACGACTGGGCCTACCGGCACGCCGACCTGGTCGGCGGCGGCGAGGACTACACGGACGCCCTCGACCGACCGGTGTCCCTCGAAACCGTGCGGCGGCTCGTCGCCGGCATCCGCGCCGTGGGGTCGCGCTCGTTCGGGTACGCGGCGGTGTACGGCGTCGGCCGAGCCGAGTGGCCGACGTGGGAGCACGCCGCGCTGCTCACCCCGACCGGCGAACCGTACGGGTTGGCCGACTTCCTGTCGCTCGTCGACCCGGCCGAGCCGTCGTGGCTCGAGCACCTCGGTGCCGACCTCGCGGCCTCGATCGCCGCCGTCGGCCTGGACGGCTTCCACCTGGACCAGTACGGGTACCCGAAGCGTGCGGTGCGCGCCGACGGCACCGCGGTCGACGTCGCGGAGTCCTTCGTGACGCTGGTGCAGGCGGTCCGGGATCGGCTCCCGGACAGTCACCTCGTGTTCAACAACGTCAACGACTTCCCGACGTGGCGCACCGGCGCGAGCCCGCAGGACGCCGTCTACATCGAGGTGTGGGAGCCGCACCTCACGCTCGGCTCGCTCGGTCACGTGGTGACCCGTGCCCGCGCGGTCGGTGACGGCAAGCCCGTCGTGATCGCCGCCTACCAGCACGTCTACGACGTCGCACCGGCCACCGCGTCGGACCTCGCGACCTCGTTCACGATGGCGACGTTGTTCTCGCACGGTGCGACGCACCTGCTCGCGGGCGACGGCGACCGGATCCTCGTCGACCCCTACTACGTGCGCAACCACACGGTCGAGCCGTCGACCGCCGCGCTCCTGACGCGCTGGTACGACTTCCTCGTCGAGCACGACGCCCTGCTGGTCGACCCGGCCGTCGTCGACGTGACCGGCGCGTACGCCGGGCCGTACAACGACGACGTCGACGTGACCTTCGCGCGCGCCGACGTCGGGAGCGAGGCGGTGGCCGGCACGGTCTGGCGTCGCGTCACCCGGGCGGGGAATGCGTTCGTCGTGCACCTCGTGAACCTGGTCGGTCAACAGGACAGCCAGTGGGACGCACCCCGGCAGCCGGTGGGGGACCCCGGACCCGGGACGCTGCGGGTCCGGCGGACCGGACCCGGGCTGCCGCGGGTGCGGGTCGCCGACCCGACCTCGACGCCACGGCTCGTCGAGGTCCCGGTGGTCGCGGACGGTGACCATGCGGTCGCCCAGCTCCCTGCGTCGCACGTGTGGCAGGTCGTCGTGATCGAGGACGGCGATGGGATGGTCGAGCGCGAGCGCACGACCACCGGCAGCGCCGAACCGAGACGCAGTGGCACCGGGACCGCCGACCTCGCCGGATCGCCTGACACCGCCGGAGCGCCCTCGTGAGCACCACCACGGACTGGTGGCGTTCCGCCGTCGTCTACCAGGTCTACCCGCGGAGCTTCGCGGACTCCGACGGCGACGGCATCGGCGACCTGCGCGGGGTGATCGACCACCTCGACCACCTCGTCGACCTCGGCGTCGACGTCCTGTGGCTGTCCCCGGTCTACGCCTCGCCGCAGGCCGACAACGGCTACGACATCAGCGACTATCAGTCGATCGACCCGACGTTCGGCACCCTCGCCGACCTCGACGAGCTCGTCGCCGAGGCGCACCGGCGCGGCATCCGGCTCGTCATGGACATGGTCGTCAACCACACGTCGGACCAGCACCCGTGGTTCGTCGAGTCGGCCTCCGGGCCCGACAGCCCCCAGCGGGACTGGTACTGGTGGCGTCCGCCGCGGCCGGGCACGACGTTCGGCGAGCCGGGGGCCGAGCCGACCAACTGGCTGTCGTTCTTCTCCGGGTCGACGTGGACGGCCGACCCGGCGTCCGGCGAGTACTACCTGCACCTGTTCGCGCCGGGCCAGCCCGACCTGAACTGGGAGAACCCGCAGGTCAGGCAGGCGATCTACGCCATGATGCGGTGGTGGGTCGACCGCGGGGTGGACGGCTTCCGGATGGACGTCGTCAACCTGCTCTCGAAGGATCCGGCGCTGCCCGACGGCGAGGTCGCCCCCGGTGAGACCCTCGGTGACGGGTTCCCGTACTACGGCCACGGTCCGCGGATCCACGAGTTCCTCCACGAGCTCCGCCGTGAGGTCCTGGCCGGGTGCGACCGTCCGTTCGTGATCGTCGGTGAGACGCCCGGGGTGACGGTCGAGCAGGCGCGCCTGTTCACGGACCCGGCGCGGGGCGAGCTCGACATGGTGTTCCAGTTCGAGCACATGGGCGTCGACCACGGCCCCGGTGGCAAGTGGGACGTCCGGCCGCTCGATGTGCGCGCCCTGAAGGCGACGTTCCGGCGCTGGCAGGACGGCCTCGCGGACTGCGGGTGGAACAGCCTGTACTGGTGCAACCACGACCAGCCGCGCCCGGTGTCACGCTTCGGTGACGACGGCGCGTTCTGGCGGGAGTCGGCCACGGCGCTCGCGACCGTGCTGCACCTGCAGCGCGGGACGCCGTTCGTCTACCAGGGCGAGGAGCTCGGCATGCGGAACCACCTGTTCGCGACGGCCGACGACATCACCGACATCGAGTCCGTCAACCACTACCGTGCCGCGGTCGGTCGCGGCGAGTCCCCGGAGGTCGTGCTCGACGCGCTGCGCCGGATGAGTCGCGACAACGCCCGCACACCGTTCCCGTGGGACGCCGGCCGGTCCGCGGGCTTCACGACCGGGACGCCGTGGATGCCCGTCAACACCGATCACGACGAGGTGAACGTCGACGCCGAGCGCGGGGTCAAGGGCTCGGTGTACGAGCACTACCGCAGCCTCGTCGCGCTGCGGCACGCCGAGCCGACCGTCGTCGACGGCGACTTCACGATGCTCCTCGCGGAGCACCCGGCGGTGTTCGCCTACCTGCGGAGCCTCGGCGGCACGACGTTGCTCGTCGCCGCGAACCTGTCCGGGGACGCGCAGACGGTCCAGATCCCGGACGGCCGCACCGACGGGGACGTCGAACGGCCGGCGGACGGCGGGTCGACCCACAGGCTCGACGATGCCCTGCCCTGGAGCGAGGCGGAGGTCGTCCTCACCAACCAGCTCAGCGGCGACGACGTCCCGCGTGAACCGAGATGGCTCGGCGCCGACCGGGTCACGCTGCGACCGTGGGAGGCCGTGGTGCTCCGTCGGCACCATCCGCGTCACGCCTAGCCCGTACGCTCCGCTGCATGGACGTCGCAGTGCTAGGTGCCACGGGTGATGTCGGTCGGCAGGTCTGCACGCAGCTGATCGAGCGCCGGGTCCTCCCGACGTCGTCGCGCCTGCAGCTCGTCGGTCGCGCGGACGGCGGGTCCGCGCGTGCGACGCACGGTCTGCGCGCGGACCTCGTCGACGCGTACGACGAGCACGCACCGCTGATCGACGTCGCGCTCAGCCCGGACGACGTCGTCGCGGAGGTCGTCGTGGTCGCCGCGGGCCGCACGTCGCCGCCGAGGCCCGGGGTGACCACGGACCGGGCCGCGCTCGCGGCGGACAACCACGCGGTGTTCGCGGCCTACGCGGAGGCGCTCGCGCGCAACGGCTCGGGCCACGAGGTGGTCGTCGTGGTCTCCAACCCGGTCGAGCTCGGCGTCGCCGTGATGGCGGCGGCGCTCGGACGGCACCGGGTGATCGGCATGGGTGCGTGGCTGGACACGCTGCGGTTCCGTCGTGAGGTCGCGGTGTCGCTCGGGGTCCGGCGGCACCGGGTCGGCGGGTTCGTGGCCGGCCAGCACGGGGACGACCTGGTGCCGCTGTGGTCCACGGTGCGGGTGAGCGGTCTCGACGCGGACGAGCGCCGGCGAGCGGTCGCGACGATGCGCCGGGGCCGCACGCTCGACGGGTTCGCGGACGAGATCGACGCTGCGAAGGCCGTCCTGAGCGAGCTCGTGGTCACCGACATCGCCGCGGCCTTCGACCTGATCGAGACGTGGCCGCCTGACCTCCGCGTGCTCGCGCGGCCGTGGCTCACCCACCAGAGCGGCGCGAAGACGGCGGCGGGTTCGGCGAACGCGACGGTCGACCTGGTCGACACGGTGCTCGACGGGCGGGACATCGTCGTGGCCGGTCAGGTCGCCCTCGACGGCGAGACGAGCATCGGCGGACGGCCGCTGCACGGCGTCCTCGGGGTGCCGGTGGTGCTCGGCCCGGAGGGGTGGACGCGGGTGCTGCTCGACGAGCCCGACCCGGACGAGGCACGGCGGCTCGCGACGACGGCCGGACGCATCGACGCGATGCTCGCGCCGTGGGGCCTCGGCACCGGTACCCGCACGGGCGCGGACGCGAGCGCCTCGTGACCGGCTCGACCGACGTGACCGGCTCGACCGACGTGACCGGCTCGACCGACGTGACCGGCTCGACCGACGTGACCGGCTCGACCGACGTGACCGGTACTGATCCCCGTTGGGTCGCGTTCGTCACCGGTGCGGACCGCGCGGGCACGCTCACCGCGCTGACGAACGTGTTCTCGACCCGGGGTGTGAACTTCGAGTCGCTCTCGGCGGGCAGCGTCGAGGGTGACGCAGGTCTGATCGTCGTGACGTTCCTCGCGAGCGACCGGCGTCGACGGCTGCTGATCCGCACCGTGGAGCGGCTCGCCGTCGTCCGGTCGGTCGAGGTGTACCCGGCGGAGGATTCCGCCGTGCGGGCCGCGGCGGTCGTGCAGCTGCCGCGCGGTGGAGAGTTCGCGCCGCCGGAAGGGGCCGACGTCCGATGGTCGGGTGACTCGACGCCCGGCCGGCCGGTGCTGGTCGAGGGAACTCTCGCGGACGTCGAGCGGGTCGTCGCGCACGTGTGCGCCCTCGGGGCGCTCTCCGCCGGCCTGGTGATCCTGCCGCCGGTCGACACCGCGCCGCCTACGTGACGGGCGTCATCCGGTACGCGTGCGTGGTGCGGCTACGCTGTCCCCACAACTGAAGACCATGCTGCTCGAACTGCGGCGGGAGAGCTCCCGCACGTTGCGCGACGCCGAAGGAGCAACCCTCCCCGGGAAACTCTCAGGCCCCCGTACCGCCGCGGCGAGGCAACTCTGAAAAGCAGCCGTCCTGCCTCGGCACGAGGACGGCTCACCGACGGTGCAAGTCGGCGCGCCCCGGGCCTCCCAGGCCGAAGCGGACCGGCAAAACTCTCAGGTCGGCGCGCGCCCGCGGGCGCTCGACGCCGGATGACAGAGCGGGGAGGCCACCTGCCCGTCCCGGGCCTTCCCGGGCGACCGCATCCAGGAGCCGGACCGTGACAGATCTGACCGCCAGCGAGCTCGCCACCCGCACCTCCGCCGCCGAGGACTTCTCGGACCGGCACATCGGACCCCGTGCCGGTGAGTACGCGCGGATGCTCGACGTCCTCGGGTACCCGACCCTCGACGCGCTGGTCGACGCCGCCGTGCCTCAGTCGATCCGCACCCTGGCACCGCTCGCGCTCCCGGCTGCTCGCTCCGAGGAGGAGGTGACCGCGGCGTTGCGCGCGATCGCCGCCAAGAACACGGTGATGACCCAGATGATCGGCTTGGGCTACTCGGACACCGTCACCCCCGCGGTGATCCGGCGCAACGTGCTCGAGTCCCCCGCCTGGTACACCTCGTACACGCCGTACCAGCCGGAGATCTCGCAGGGTCGGCTCGAGGCGCTGCTCAACTTCCAGACGGTCGTCTCCGACCTCACCGCCCTCCCGGTCGCGAACGCGTCGCTGCTGGACGAGGCCACCGCCGTCGCCGAAGCGGTGGCGCTCATGCGCCGGGCCGTCAAGGGCCGCCCGGGCGGCGTGGTCGTGCTCGATGCCGAGTGCCTTCCGCAGACGATCGCGGTGACACGCGGCCGGGCCGACGCCCTCGGGCTGCCCGTCGTCGTCGTCGACCTGAGCGGCGGTCTCCAGGCGGCCCTGCCGACGGACGCGGACGTGATCGGCGTCGTGCTGCAGCAGCCGGGCGTCTCCGGCGCGGTGCGGGATCTTCGACCGGTGATCGCCGAGGCCAAGGCTGCCGGCGCCCTCGTCACCGTCGCCGCGGACCTGCTCGCGCTCACGCTGCTGACCCCGCCGGGCGAGCTCGGGGCGGACGTCGCCGTCGGCAGCGCGCAGCGCTTCGGCGTCCCGTTCTTCTACGGCGGCCCGCACGCCGCGTTCATGGCGGTGCGCGAGGGCCTCGAGCGGATGATCCCGGGTCGCCTGGTCGGGGTGTCGGTCGACGCGGACGGCGCGCAGGCCTACCGCCTCGCCCTGCAGACCCGTGAGCAGCACATCCGTCGCGAGAAGGCCACGAGCAACATCTGCACCGCGCAGGCGCTGCTCGCGATCGTCGCATCGATGTACGCGGTCTACCACGGGCCCGACGGGCTGCGGGCGATCGCCGAGCGCACCCACGCCCGCGCGATCGACGTCGCCGCGGGTCTGCGCAGCGCCGGCGTCGAGGTGGTGCATGCCGGCTTCTTCGACACGGTGCGGGCGCGCGTGCCCGGTCGGGCCGACGCCGTCCTCGCCGCCGCGGCCTCGCGGGGCATCAACCTCTATGCGGCGGATGCGGACCACGTGCAGATCGCGTGCGACGAGACGACGACGCCGGCAACCGTCGCGACCGTGCTCGCGGCGTTCGGCGCGGAGCCGGTCGGGTCGAGCCGGTCGACCGGCTCCGCGGCGGCCCCCACCACGTCGACGCCGTCCGACCCGGCCATCCCGGCCGGTCTGCGTCGGACGAGCACGTACCTCACGCACCCGGTGTTCCACGTGAACCGGTCCGAGACGGCGATGCTGCGGTACCTGCGCCGACTCTCCGACAAGGACCTCGCGCTCGACCGCACGATGATCCCGCTCGGCTCGTGCACCATGAAGCTCAACGCCACCGTCGAGATGGAGCCGATCTCCTGGCCGGAGCTCACGGGCATCCACCCGTTCGCGCCGCGCGAGCAGGCACGCGGCTATGCCGAGCTGATCGACACGCTGCAGGCGTGGCTCGCGGAGATCACCGGGTACGCGGCCGTCTCCGTGCAGCCGAACGCGGGTGCCCAGGGCGAGTTCGCCGGTCTGCTCGCGATCCGCGGGTTCCATGCGGCGAACCGCACCGAGGGCGACCCGATCCGTGACGTCTGCCTGATCCCGGCGTCGGCCCATGGCACGAACGCGGCGTCGGCGGCGCTCGCCGGGATGCGCGTCGTGGTCGTCGCGACGGCCGCCGACGGGTCCGTGGACCTCGACGACCTGCGCGCCAAGCTCGCGCAGCACGGCCCTCAGGTCGCGGCGATCATGATCACCTACCCGTCGACCCACGGAGTGTTCGAGGAGGACGTGCGCACCGTCTGCGACCTGGTACATGAGGTCGGCGGTCAGGTGTACATCGATGGCGCGAACCTCAACGCTCTCGTCGGACTGGCCCGACCCGGCGAGTTCGGCGGGGACGTCTCGCACCTCAACCTGCACAAGACCTTCTGCATCCCGCACGGCGGGGGCGGTCCCGGTGTCGGACCGATCGGCGTCGGGGCGCACCTGGTCCCGTACCTGCCGGGCGACATCACGACCCCGACCCCGCAGTCCGCACCCGTCTCCGCCGCGCCGTTCGGCTCCGCGGGAATCCTGCCGATCTCCTGGGCGTACGTCGCGCTGATGGGCGGCGAGGGGCTGCGGCGCGCGAGCGAGACCGCGATCCTCAGCGCCAACTACCTCGCGGCACGCCTCAACCCGCACTACCCGGTGCTCTACACGGGCCCGGGCGGGCTCGTCGCGCACGAGTGCATCCTCGACCTGCGCCAGATCACGAAGGAAACCGGGGTCACCGCCGAGGACGTCGCCAAACGGCTCATGGACTACGGCTTCCACGCGCCGACGCTCGCGTTCCCGGTGCCCGGCACGCTCATGGTCGAGCCGACCGAGAGCGAGGACGTCGCCGAGCTCGACCGGTTCGTCGAGGCGATGATCGCGATCAAGGCGGAGATCGATCAGGTCGGGGCCGGCACCTGGACGGCGGCCGAGTCGCCGCTGCGCGGCGCACCGCACACGGCGCTGTCTCTCACCACGGACGAGTGGCCGCACGCCTACCGTCGCGAGACAGCCGCGTTCCCGCTGCCGAGCCTTCGCGCCGGCAAGTACTGGCCGCCGGTGCGGCGCATCGACGGCGCCGCGGGCGACCGGCACCTCGTGTGCTCGTGCCCGCCGATCGAGGCGTACGCGGAGGTACCGCTCGGCGACGTCGCCGGGTCCCCCGGTTCCGCCGCCTCCCCGGCGTCAGCCGCGCCCTCGACGGTGGACGGGTCCATCTCCGCCGCCCCGGTCGCCAACCCCGACCGGGTGACCGACCTCTCGAACCCCCCCATGACCCAACCCTTCACCGGACGGACGCGACCATGACCGACACGACCGACGTCACGGGCGCCACCGCGCCCCGGCGGTCCCCGCTGCACGACGAGCACGTCGCACTGGGAGCCACCCTGACCCCGTTCGCGGGATGGGAGATGCCCCTGCGGTACACCGGCGACCTCGCCGAGCACCTCGCGGTGCGCACCGCCGCGGGCTTGTTCGACCTCTCCCACATGGGCGAGATCGAGGTCGACGGTCCCCAGGCGGCCGCCGCGCTCGACTATGCGCTCGTCGGGAACCTCACCGCCCTCGCCGTCGGCCGGGCGCGGTACACGATGATCTGCGACGAGCACGGCGGCGTGATCGACGACCTCGTGGTCTACCGGCTCGCGGACGAGCGCTACATGATCGTCGCGAACGCGTCGAACGTCGGCGTCGTGGTGCCGGCGCTCCTCGAGCGGTTCGCGGGCTTCGACGTGACGCTGACGGACGCGTCGCTCACGACCGCGCTCATCGCGGTGCAGGGCCCCGCGGCCGAGGCGATCGTCGTCTCCGTGACCGAGCCGCGCGACGTCGGCGCCGTGACCGCCCTCCGGTACTACGCCTCGACCAACGCGACGGTCTCCGAGATCCCGGCGCTCGTCGCGCGCACCGGGTACACCGGTGAGGACGGCTTCGAGCTGTTCGTCCCGGCCGAGCTCGCGCCGGCGCTGTGGCGGGACCTCCTCCTCGCGGGCGCGCCGTCGGGCATGATCGCCGCGGGGCTCTCCGCGCGTGACAGCCTGCGACTCGAGGCCGGCATGCCGCTGTACGGCAACGAGCTGGACCGTACGACGACGCCGTACGACGCTGGTCTCGGTCGGGTCGTCCGGCTCGACAAGGCCCGGCCCGACGGCACCCCGGTCGACTTCGTCGGGCGCGACGCGCTGGCGGCCCGGCACGGGTCGGAGCCTGCGCGCGTGCTCGTCGGGCTGCAGGGGCTCGGACGCCGGGCCGCGCGGCACGGCTACCCGGTGGTGGGCGGCACGGCGGACGGCGCTCCGGAGGTCGGTCACGTCACCTCGGGGGCGCCGTCCCCGACGCTCGGGTACCCGGTCGCGATGGCGTACGTGACACCCGAGGTCAGCGGCGTCGGCACCGAGCTGGCCGTGGACGTGCGGGGGCGCCGAGAGCCGGTGCGCGTGGTGGCCCTTCCCTTCTACCGTCGTCCCGACAAGGCCTGAGCCTGCTCGACGCGATTCGACCGAGTCCGACCCAGCCCGAACCAGCCCGACCCAGACACCGATCCCGCCGCACGACCGTCCCGAGGAGAACCCCATGGCGCAGTTCCCGGAGAACCTGCAGTACACCGTCGAGCACGAGTGGGTCGGCGGCGAGTCGCTCGTGACCGTCGGCATCACCGACACCGCGCAGGACGCGCTCGGCGACATCGTCTACCTCGAGCTCCCCACCGTCGGGGACGAGGTCACCGCGGGCGCGGTGATCGGCGAGATCGAGTCGACGAAGTCCGTCTCCGAGCTGTTCTCTCCCGTCACGGGGACGGTCGTCGAGGTCAACCAGACCGCCGTCGACGACCCGGCGCTCGTGAACTCGGACCCGTACGGCG
Source organism: Actinomycetes bacterium (assembly GCA_021778635.1). Classification (GTDB taxonomy): domain Bacteria; phylum Actinomycetota; class Actinomycetes; order Actinomycetales; family Cellulomonadaceae; genus JAJDFX01. The sequence continues at coordinate 11,327 of JAJYCD010000047.1, read as the reverse complement.
ACGGGTGGCTCATCAAGGTCGACGTGACCGACCTCGGACCGCTCCTGACCGCTGCGGAGTACCAGGCGCAGGTCGGCGGGGCCTGACTCCGCCGTCCGAGTGAACCTGGCGCGCCCGTCCGGTCGTGAGCGAATGCCGCTGACCTGCACGGATACCTGCCACGGTCGCCTCACGGGCCCGCAGATGAGAGGCGCGTGAGAAGTAAAGGGTGAAATTCGCGTCATGCACGCGCGGGTGCCCTGTCTCATCCGGTGACAGAGCACGACGCGGGAACGGTCGGCACGCCCCTCGGGGGACCGTTCCCGGATTTCCCCATTCGGAGGTACCCCGTGAGCACTCTCGAACTCTCCCGCCCCGTCCTCTCGGAGCCGCTGACCCGCCGCGAGCGCGTCATCCTCTCGAACCTGAGCGAGGACGCCACGCTCGAGGAGATCGCCTCCAAGCTCTTCGTGACCCGCAACACGGTCAAGTCGCAGGTCCGGAGCGTCTATCGCAAGCTCGGCGTCTCGACCCGTGCCGACGCGGTCGCGTGCGCCCACGCGTTCGGGCTGCGCTGATCTGAGCCTCTGAGCCTCTGAGCCTCTGAGCCTCTGAGCCTCTGAGCTGCTCGGCTGCTCTGCCGCTCTGCCGCTCTGCCGCTCTGCCGCTCTGCCGCTCTGCCGCTCTGCCGCTCTGCCGCTCTGCCGCTCTGCCGCTCTGCGACAATCTCCGCATGGCCTCCGACCCCGCGCAGCCGGATCGGGCGAGCCGGGTGCTCGTCGTCGCGGCCGCGGTGGTCGACGACCTCGACACCCCGACATCCCTTCTCGCGGCGCGCCGATCGGTGCCGGTGAGCCTGGCAGGACGGTGGGAGTTCCCCGGCGGCAAGGTCGACCCGGGTGAGGGTCCGGAGGAGGCGCTGCACCGTGAGCTCCGCGAGGAGCTCGGCGTCCGGGTCCGCCTCGGCGCGGAGGTCGTGGCACCCGCGGGTGAGCCACGCGATCGCGTCGGCTGGGTCCTCGGCGAGACCTACGTGATGCGCGTCTGGCTCGCCGTGCTGGTCGATGGGACCCCGGAGCCTCTCGTCGAGCACGACCGGCTCGTCTGGCTGCCTCGCGGCGCATGGCACTCGGTCCCCTGGCTCGACGCCGATGTCCCGATCGTCGACGCGCTCGTCTCCCTCACCTCCCCGGTCGCCGACCCGCTCTGACGGCGAACCCGCGCCCTGCCCCTCGACGACCTCGTCCGGTCCCTCGACGACCCCGTCCGGTCCCTCGACGACCCCGTCCGGTCCCTCGGCCCGGGCGTTCGCCATCCGCGAACGGCACCTCGGCGAACCCCGCACGGGACTAGCACTCGCTCGCGTCGAGTGCTAGTCCTGGAGGTGTAGCCACCCGGTCGGAACAGACGATCGGATGGACCGGGGCCTCGAGGGCCGGGGCCCCCGAACGAGGAGGTGAGGTTCGTGGCTACGCGGTACGACCCGTTCTTCGACATGGACCGGTTGGTCGGCCAGATGTTCGGCAACGCCAGTGCAGCAGCGGTGATGCCGATGGACCTGTACCGGGCCGGTGACCACTTCGTGATGCACGTCGACCTGCCCGGGGCGGACCCCGGAACGATCGACGTCAACGTCGAGGACCGCACGATGACCGTCCGCGCGCAGCGCACGCCGCGCACCGAGGACGACGTCCAGTGGCTGGCCCACGAGAGGCCGAGCGGCACGTACGCCCGTCAGGTCACACTCGGGCGCGGCCTCGCTCTCGACGCGATCTCGGCGACGTACGCCGACGGCGTGCTCACCCTGACGATCCCGGTCGCCGAGGACGCCAAGCCCCGCAAGGTCGAGATCCAGCACGCCTCGACCCCGGCCGCCATCGGGACGACGGCCCACGAGGGCGCGTCGACCAGCTGACCCTCGCGCCAGGACGGAGGCGCCGCAGACGCGTGTGCGCGCCTGCGGCGCCTCCGTTCACGTCGGCGACGGGACGCGACATGAGATCGGTGCTCGACGTGACGTCGAGCGGACCGTTCAGACGAGCGTCTCCCGGACGGCGCGCGTGGCCTCGATGATGTGCTCGAGGGACGGGGTGACCTCCTCGTACCGGCGGGTCTTGAGTCCGCAGTCCGGGTTCACCCACACCTGGCGCACGTCGATCGACCCGACGGCCGAGCGCAGCAGCTCCTCGACCTCGCCCTCCGACGGCACGCGCGGCGAGTGGATGTCGTAGACCCCCGGGCCGATCCCGCGCGGGTAACCCGCGCCGGCGATGTCCCCGAGGATCTCCATCTTCGAGCGGGCCGCCTCGATCGAGGTGACGTCCGCATCGAGGCCGTCGATCGCGCCGATGATCTCGCCGAACTCCGAGTAGCACAGGTGCGTGTGGATCTGCAGGTCCTCCCGCACGCCCGCCGTCGCGAGCCGGAACGACGCCACCGACCAGTCGAGGTACGCCGCCTGGTCCGCCGCACGCAACGGCAGCAGCTCACGCAAGGCGGGCTCGTCGACCTGGATCACCGGGATGCCCGCGGCCTCCAGGTCACCGATCTCGTCCCGCAACGCGAGCGCCACCTGGTTGGCGGTGTCCCCGAGCGGCTGGTCGTTCCGCACGAACGACCACGCCAGGATCGTCACCGGACCGGTCAGCATGCCCTTGACCGGCTTGTCCGTGAGCGACGCCGTGTAGGTGGTCCAGCCGACGGTGATCGGCGCCGGGCGCGACACGTCGCCCCACAGGATCGGCGGGCGCACGCAGCGCGACCCGTAGGACTGCACCCAGCCGTTCTGCGTGACGGCGAACCCGTCGAGGTTCTCCGCGAAGTACTGGACCATGTCGTTGCGCTCGGGCTCGCCGTGCACCAGGACGTCGAGGCCGATCTCCTCCTGGAGCTCGACAACGCGCCGGATCTCCGCACGCATCTCGTCCTCGTACTGTGCGGTCGTGATCTCGCCCTTGGCGTGCGCAGCCCGCGCCTTGCGGATCTCCGGCGTCTGCGGGAAGGAGCCGATCGTCGTCGTCGGCAGCGGCGGCAGGTGCAGGCGATCCTGCTGCGCGGCCGCACGAGCCGCGTAGTCCCCGCGGTGGAAGTCTGCGTCGGTCAGTCCGGCGAGGCGCGCGCGGACCTCGGGACGCACGACGCCCGGTGCCGTCGTCCGGTTGGCGAGCGACGCGGCGGACGCCTCGAGCTCGGCTGTCACGGCCGCCCGGCCCTCGGCGAGACCCTTGGCCAGGACGGCGACCTCGGCGACCTTCTGGTCGGCGAAGGCGAGCCAGCCGCGCAGCGTCGGGTCGAGGTTCGGCTCGTCGTCGACGTCGTGCGGTACGTGCAGCAGCGACGTCGACGTCCCGGCGAGGACGCGCGAGCCCGGACCCACCAGCGCCTGCAGCGCCTGCAGCGTGTCGAAGGCCGCTCCGAGGTCGGCTCGCCAGACGTTGTGGCCGTCGATCACTCCGCCGACGACCGTCTTGCCGGCCAGTCCCGCGATCGGACCGGTGGGCAGCGTGCCGCGGACGAGGTCCAGCGTGAGGCCCTCGACGTCGGTCGCGGCGAGCACCGGGAGCGCATCGCCGAGACCGCCGTACGGTGCGCCGACAAGGATGGCCGGACGGGCCGGACGTGCGAGATCGGTCGCCAGTGCGGCGTACGCCTCGGTGAGCGCGGCGTAGACGCGGTCGGCGGGCACGTCGATCGCGTCCGAGACCAGGGCCGGCTCGTCGAGCTGCACCCAGGTGGCGCCGGCAGCGGCGAACGCCTCGAGGAGCTGGGCGTACACGGGCAGCAGGTCCGCAAGCCGGTCGATCGGGGCGAAGCCCTCCGGGGAACCCTCGGCGGCCTTCGCGAGCGCGAGGAAGGTCACCGGCCCCACGATCACCGGGCGCGTCAGGACGCCGTCGGCCAGCGCCTCGGCGAACTCGCGCACCGGGCGGTCGTCCGCGAACCGGAACACGGTGTCCGGGCCGATCTCCGGCACGAGGTAGTGGTAGTTGGTGTCGAACCACTTGGTCATCTCGGCCGGGAGGTCGTCACCCGCGCCACGCGCGATCGTCGAGTACCCGGCGAGGTCGAGGCGCCCGTCCGCATCCGCCAGCCCGGCGAAACGAGCCGGGATCGCACCGACGACGGTCGCGGCGTCGAGCATGTGGTCGTAGAACGAGAACGCCGACGGGATCGCCGGCACGTCGGTGCGCAGTCCGAGCTCGGCCAGGCGCGTGCGCGTCCGGCGGCGCAGGTCGGTCGCGGTCTTCTCGACGTCGGCCGCGGTCGTCCTGCCGGCCCAGAAGGCCTCGATGGACTTCTTGAGCTCGCGCCGGGGCCCGACGCGCGGGTACCCGAGAACGGTGCCGGTCCCGAGGTCGGGAACGGCGGTGGTGGTGTCGGTCATGTCAGCCCCTCGAAGGAATGGACGTGGACGGAGGTGCCTGGACCCGAGGCTCGCTGGCCACGTCGGGAGCCATCGGGGCCCCTCCGCCGAGGTGTGCACCCTCGAGCAGGTCAAGTGCGGCTTGGTGCGTGTTGAACGTGTAGATGTGGACGCCGGGGGCGCCGCCGTCCAGAACCCGGGTGACGAGCTCCACGCTGGCACGGATGCCGACGCGGTGCCGGGTGACGGGGTCGTCCTCGGCGTCGAGTGCGGCGAGCAGGTCGCGGGGGACCTCCACGCCGGTCAGCTCCTGGACGCGCAGCAGCCGGGCCGGGTCGGTCGTCGGGATGATCCCGGGGATGATCGGGATGGTCACGCCGGCGTCCCGCGCGGCGGCCACCAGGTCGAGGTAGCAGCCGGCGTCGAAGAACACCTGCGTGATCGCGAAGTCGGCGCCCGCCGCCTGCTTGTCGAGCAGGGCCTGGATGTCCTGGTCGCGGGTGCTGCCCGCACCGGCGTTCCCGCGCGGGAACGCGGCGACGGCGACCGACAACGGACGCACGGCGCCGCGCACCTTCTGCGACTGCGACCCCGCGGCGCGGCGCGACTCGATCGTGCGGAGCAGGGACACCAGGTCGCTCGCGGTGTGCAGGCCGTCCGGGTGCGGGCGCCAGTCGGGCTGGCCGGCGGGCGGGTCGCCGCGCAGCGCGAGGAACGAGCGCACGCCCTCGTCCAGGAACTCCTCGACGACCTGCGTGATCTCGGCGCGCGACACCCCGACGCACGTCAGGTGCGCGATCGGGTTGAGCGACGTCTCGCGGAGCAGGCGGCGCACGAGCGCGCGCGTCGTGTACCGGGTGGCACCGGAGGCGCCGTACGTGACCGAGACGAAGTCGGGGCGCGCGTTCGCCAGCGCCTGGATCGTGGCCCACAGCTTCGGTGCGGCGTCCGGGTTGCGCGGCGGGAAGAGCTCGAAGGAGACGGTGGGCCGGTCGACGGCGGTCATGCGGCAGCCACGACGAGGGCTCGACGGCCGGTGACGCGAGGGTCGCGGTCGTCGGCGGTGGCGCTGAACATGGTGAACTCCATCGGTCCTGGCGGAAGCACCCACACCCACGGGGAAGGGGGTTGCTGCGACGTCACCGAGCCAGGTCTCTCGGTCGCTCTGGATGGTGCCGGAATCATAGGCAGCCGTATCAGCATGTGACAACGCGTGCCCACACTGTGGACGCGTCGTCTCAGCCGGCGGTCACCACGGGGCAACCCGCGAGGTGGTCGTCGACCAGTCCGCACGCCTGCATCGCGGCGTAGGCCGTCGTCGGTCCGACGAACCGGAACCCGGCCGCCTTGAGCGCGCGGGCGAGGGCCGTCGACTCCGGGGTCCGGGCGGGGACGTTCTCCCACGTCAACGGGCGCGACCGGGTACCCGTCGGCGCGAAGGACCAGCACAGCTCGTCGAGCGTGCGCCCGGACTCCCACAACGCGAGCAGGGCGCGCGCGTTGGCGATCGTCGCGGCGACCTTGGCGCGGTTCCGCACGATCCGCGCGTCGGCGAGCAGCCGGGCCACGTCGTCGTCCCCGAAGGTTGCGACGACGCGCGGGTCGAACCCGGCGAAGGCCTCCCGGAAGGCCGGACGCTTGCGCAGGATCGTGATCCACGCGAGCCCCGACTGGAACGCCTCGAGGCTCATCCGCTCGAAGAGCTCGTGCTCGCCGTGCACCGCACGTCCCCACTCGTCGTCGTGGTACGCGGCGTAGAGCGGGTCGCCGTCGCCGAAGCACCGCGCACGAGGGGTGAGGTCGGCGGTCACCCCCGGATCGGAGGGGTCGGGGGAGTCGGTCGTCACGAGACTCGCCGGGCGGCGATCCGCCCGGCGGTGGCCTCCGCGGACAGCGCGAGACCCTCGTCACCGGGAGGGGCCGCCAGGTCCAGCAGGGCGGCGTGAACGGCCAGGAGGATCTCAGCGCTGGCCGGACCGGGAGAGGCGACAGTCGGGGTGCGGGCCGCTCCGTCGCGGCCGTCCAGCAGATCCATGACCCGGATATTACGACGCAGGCCGGACGAATCGGTCCTCCGACGCACGCGCACCGACGCGGTCGCCGGTCAACGCCTCACGGCGCCCCGCGCCGCCGGAGCGGTGCGCGGAGCCTGCGCGGTCGGGTCCACTGCCGGGGGATGCCGAAGAACGGGGACGGCGGCGGCACCGGGACGCGGTCGAGCCCCTCGCGGACGGCCTCGAGGACCTCTTCGTTGGGGGGCTCCAGGGGTCCCTCGAGCGCACGCGCCGCCAGGGCCACGTCGTCCGGCTCGGGGATGGAGGTCATACCTCACTGTAGGTCTCGACTGTCGAGACACGGGCGGCGGGGGGCGGAATTTCATCCGGTCGGCTGAGGGTGCCGGCGTGCCTCGCGACGAACGGCGCCGGGTCAGGCGAGGCCGGCGAGCGCCGTCCGGATCCGCTTCTCCGACACCGGGGCCGGCGTCCCGAGCTGTTGGGCGAAGAAGCTGACGCGCAGCTCCTCGAGCATCCAGCGGATCTCGACGAGACGCGCGGAGCGGGCGGCATCGGCTGGCGCCAGCGCGGCTGCGGAGGTCGCGGCGTCGTACGCGTCCTGGAGCTCGTGCACGCGCCAGGCGAGCTCCGCGTCGCGGTTCGGGTTCTCGGCGGCCTTGGTCAGCCGTTGCCGTGCCGCACGGAGGTAGCGGGCCACGTGCGGTAGCCGCGCGGCGCCGACCTCGCTCACGAACCCGGGACGGACGAGGGCGGCCGCCTGGTCGCGGATGTCGGTGAGCGTGGTGAGGAGGGCGAGGCTCGTCGCGGCGCGGACGTCACCGTCCAGCTCGCGCGCGACGCCGAGCACGGTGACGACGTCGCCGACCACCCGGTGCACGGTGTCCTCGAGGCCCGCGCGGACCGCCGTGCGCGCCGCGGTCCAGGTCGCGCGATCCCGAGGGTCCACGGGCTCCCTGGCCCCATGCGGCCCGTCCGCACCGAGCAGGACGTCGATCGCGGCGAGCTGGAGGTCAGCCACGAGGTCGTCGGTGGTGCGGTACGGGCTCGCGGCGAGGGTCAGCGCCTGGGTGCCGGACCATCGGCTCGTGATGCGCGGCGTCGCGAGACCGACGTCGAGGAGAAGAAGGCGACGGACCCCCCGGTGATGCTCGGGGGCGGCTCGGACGGCATCGCCGAGGACGCGGAGCGCCACGGAGACCGACCCGTCCCGCGCGGGCTCCTCGACGAGAGCGGGATAGCCGTGGATCCGGTACCCCGTTGTGCCAGCGGTGCCGGTGGTGCCAGCAGTGCCGGTGGGGCCGGTGGGGCCGGTTGTGCCGGTACTGCCGGTCGCGGTGACGAGCGCCGGTAGGACGTCGAGATCCGCGGGCCAGGTGCGCAGCCCGGTCCGCTCGACGAGCGACACCTCCTCCCGGGCCGGGTCGAGCGCGCTGCTCTCGGCACGCGCGGGTGTCGCGGCGGCCGGAGCCGCGGGACCCGCCGCGGCTCCGACCGCCGTGGGCGGAGGCGGACCCGGCGCGGTCGCGTGCGCGGACGGTGGCGTCGGGGAGGCAGGCGATCCCGTGGCCGCCTCGGCCGGGGGCGAGGACGGCGCGGCGTCGACGGCCGACCGCACCGCCGCCCGCACCGCGACCCGCACCGCGTCCTCGTTGCGGGCCGCGAGCCGTCGCTGCAGCGCGAGCAGGCTCTTGCCCTCGTCGACGACGACCGAGGTCCCCGCGCGCTCCTGCTCCACGCGGAACGTCATGCGCAGGTGCGCCGGGAGGCGCTCGTCGTCCCACGCGTCGGCGGGGATCTCGACCTGGCGCAGGGCGCGCACCGCCACTGCGACGTCCTCGTGCAGGGAGGTCGCCATGTCTCCCGCCCGCACGGTGTCCTCCCAGGACGGCAGGTGCGTGGTCATCCACGCGACGATCTCGCGCGCGACGTCGGGGGCGGGGACGAGCTGGACCCGGACCGGCTTCGCGAGCGACCGGATCAGCGCGGTCACGAGCTCGGCGTGCAGGCCCGGCACCATCCGGTCGAACCCCTCCGGGCGGACCCGGTTGAGGACGACCAGCGGGATGTGCACCGTCACGCCGTCGGCGTCGGTCCCCGGCTGGAACTGGTAGCTGAGCGGCAGCTGCAGGTCGCCCTGCGGCCACGTCGAGGGGAACTGCGACTCGTCGACCTCGGCGACGTCCTCCGGCAGGAGCAGGTCGAGCGTGAACGACAGCAACGACGGGTCGCTGCGGCGCGCGGTCTTCCACCACGTGTCGAAGTGCCGGGCCGAGACGACGTCCGCCGGGAGCCTCTCGTCGTAGAAGTCGAACAGGACCTCGTCGTCGACCACGAGGCCACGCCGTCGGGCCTTGGCCTCGAGCCGTTCCGCCTCGGCGAGCAGCTCGCGGTTGTCGTGGAAGAACGCGTGGTGCGTGGTCCACCCGCCCTCGACGAGCGCGTGCCGGATGAAGAGCTCGCGCGCGTGGGCCGGGTCGACCTTCCCGTACAGCACCCGGCGTTGCGTGACGATCGGCACTCCGTACAGCAGCACCTTCTCGAAGGCCATCGCGGCGCCCTGCTTGGTGGACCATGCCGGCTCGGAGTACGTGCGCCTGACCAGGTGCGCGGCGAGCTCCTCGGCCCACTCGGGCTGGATCCGCGCGACGTCCCGACCCCACAGCCGCGAGGTCTCCACGAGCTCGCCGGCCATCACCCAGGCGGGCGGCTTCTTGGCGAGGCCCGACCCCGGGAAGATCGCGAACCGGGCGCCGCGCGCACCGAGGTACTCGTTCCGCGACGCACGCCTGGTCGCGCCCGTCCCGGACGCGCCCCTGGCGTCGGGGACGGCGCCGCCGCGCGCGCCGACGCGCACCTCGGTGACCTCCTGCATGCCGATCTGGGAGAGCAGCCCGGCGAGCAGCGACTGGTGGATCCGGTCCGAGTCCCACGAGAGGCGGCGGTCCGGCTCGGTCTCGGTGGCCGGCGCCTGCGCGCGGCGTCCGCCCGCACCGGTCCTGACGTCCGCGCCCCGCACCGTCGCGGCAGCAGCCGCCTGCTCGGCGGTGAAGGCCGCCGCCCCCGGGGCCGACCGACGGACCGTGCCCGACGCCGGGCCGGTCGACACGGTCGCGCGGGCCGTCGGTGGTCGCACCGTGATGCCGAGCGGCTTCGCCATCTCGCGGAGCTGCGTGACGACGTCCTGCCACTCGCGCAGCCGCAGGTAGTTGAGGAACTCGGCCTTGCACAGGCGGCGGAACGCGCTGCCGGAGAGCTCGCGCTGCTGCTCCTTCACGTACTCCCAGAGGTTGAGGTAGCTGAGGAAGTCCGACGTCGGGTCGCTGAAGCGGGCATGCGCCTGATCGGCCTGCGGACGCTGCTCGGTCGGGCGTTCGCGCGGGTCCTGGATCGAGAGCGCCGCCGCGACGATGATGACCTCGCGTGCGACGTCGCGCCGTCCGCCCTCGACGATCATCCGGCCCAGCCGCGGGTCCATCGGGAGCTGGGCGAGGGCGCGACCGACGTCGGTCAGCGTGCCGTGGCCGACCTGGGTGCGCCGTGGGCCCACGTGTCCGGGCGCGTCGCGACCGCTCGCACCGGGCGTCCCGAGGGCGCCGAGCTCGGTGAGCAGCTGCACGCCGTCGCGGATCGCGCGGGTGTCCGGCGGGTCGACGAACGGGAACCGGGCGACGTCCTCGGGCGAGGAGGCGACCCCGACCGCGACCATCTGCAGGATCACCGAGGCGAGCGAGGTCCGCAGGATCTCGGGCTCGGTGAACTCGGGGCGCGAGGCGAAGTCGGCCTCGGAGTACAGGCGGATCGCGATGCCGTCGGCCACGCGCCCGCACCGGCCGGACCGCTGGTTCGCGGAGGCTTGCGAGATCGGCTCGATCGGGAGCCGCTGCACCTTGGTGGCCTTCGAGTAGCGCGAGATCCGCGCGGTCCCCGGGTCGATCACGTAGCGGATCCCCGGGACAGTGAGGGAGGTCTCGGCGACGTTCGTGGCGAGCACGATGCGGCGGGTCGCGTGCGGCTCGAACACGCGGTGCTGGTCGGCCGACGACAGCCGTGCGTAGAGCGGCAGGATCTCGACGGCGTCGGTAGGGATCGCCCGTCCCGCGCCGGCGACTCGGGGGCCGAGGTGCCCGACGAGCGCCTCCTCGGCGTCCCGGATGTCCCGCTCGCCGGCGAGGAAGACGAGGATGTCCCCCGGCCCCTCGGCGGACAGCTCGTCCACGGCCTCGCAGATCGCGGTGAGCACGTCCCGCTCCTCGCCGCGCCGCTCGCCTCCCTCCGCTCGGGCGGAACGATCCGCGACGCCGCGCCCGCGGGCCGGTCGCACCTCGCTCCCCATGGCGGAGGCGGAGCCGCCGGTGGCCGAGGCGGAGCTGCCCGAGGCGGAGGCGACGTTCTCGGGTTGCGGGACGTCCGGGACCAGGGGCCGGTAGCGGACGTCGACCGGGAAGGTCCGACCGGTGACCTCGATGACGGGCGCGGGCACGCCGTCGGGACTCTCCGGGCTCGGCGGCCCGGCGAAGTGTGCCGCGAACCGCTCGGAGTCGATCGTCGCCGACGTGATGACGACCTTGAGATCCGGACGTCGTGGGAGCAGCTGGGTCAGGTAGCCCAGGATGAAGTCGATGTTGAGCGAGCGCTCGTGGGCCTCGTCGATGATCAGCGTGTCGTAGCCGAGGAGCATCGGGTCGCGCTGGATCTGCGCGAGCAGGATCCCGTCGGTCATGACCTTGACGAGCGTGTCGTCGCCGGAGGTGTCGGTGAAGCGCACCTGGTAGCCGACCGTCTCCCCGAGGGTCGTACCCAGCTCCTCGGCGATCCGCTCCGCGACGGTCCGCGCGGCGATCCGGCGTGGTTGCGTGTGGCCGATCTGGCCGTCCCGCCCCCGCCCGAGGTCGAGGGCGATCTTCGGGATCTGGGTGGTCTTCCCGGAGCCCGTCTCCCCGGCGACGATCACGACCTGGTGATCGCGGATC
>JAJYCD010000046.1 GCA_021778635.1 Actinomycetes bacterium | reverse complement strand
GCTCGGTCTCGCGGACGCCCGGATGTACGAGGCCAAGCAGCGCCGTCGCCTCCGCGCGACTCAGGCCCTGGACGCCGACGAGTCGGCGGCCAGCGGACGCTGAGGGGCCGCTACTCCCACTCGAAGGCTCTGACAACAGACCTCAGAGCGGCCCTAAGCAGGGGTTATAGCGGATTTTGGAGCATTCGGCAGAGCCTGCACAACGCGCTACCTTGCGGTGTACGTCGTCCGCCAGCGACCTCCAGCACGCACAGCCAAGTCCCGGTGGCTGTGCCGACAAGAGAGGCACGTCATGGCAGAGCACAAGCGACTATTCGAGGCCGTCGACGACTACATCACGTTCAGGCGAGCCAGGTTCGCAACCGCAACAGCCGAGAACGAAGCCTTCGTACTCAGGCGGTTCGCGGCCTGGTACACGGACGTGCAGATCCGGTCCATGACTGCCGAGAAGGTTGCGTCGTGGTTCTATGGACCGGACGGCGTACGCCACCCGCATGTGACGCGCGACCGCGTTCACCGCCAACCGATCGCGGCCACGACCGCCAACTACTACCGAACCCGCCTGGCGTCGTTCTTCCGCTGGTGTACCCAGCGCGGCTGGCTCCGCGTGGACTTGCTTGCGGAGGTTCCCCCTCTCCCCGTGACGCGCCGCGCCATGGCTGATGGGCGCCGCCGGTGAGCAGGCCGTCGCCGCGACCCTCGACGGGTTGCCCGTCGTATGGTCCGCACTTCACTCGATCCCGCTCGGCGACCCCGACTCACCCACCAGCGACCTCGACCACCTCGTCATCGGACCTGGCGGCGTGTACGTGATCAACGCCAAGCACCACCCCCGGCAGGCCATCCTTGTCAAGGGCGACATAGTGCTGGTCGCCAGACGATCCCAGCCGTACACCGCAGCCGCCCGCCGCGACGCGACGCGACGCGACGCGACGAGCGTCACCGTCCGCCTGTCGGCGGCGGTCGGCACCCCCGTCGCCGTCATACCCGTCATCGTGTTCGTCGGCGCGGACGAGGTCGTGATCAAGTTCCCACCGCGCGACACCGTGCTCACCACGCGCGGACAGATGCTCGACGCACCGACCCGCCGTAGGGCATCCCTGGATGCGCCGACCGTCACCACGATCGTCGACATCGCGCGGCAGCCGAGCGCATGGCGGTAGCCCACGCGACCTCTTCCAGCACTTGGTGCTCACGGCCACGGGGCGGGTCCAAACGTCCAAGGTCAAGACGGTAGTCGCGTCCCACGACCCCACCACGTCGGCGGGTCGGGGCTCAGCGACAGTCGAGCCAGCGGGGTCAGGTATTCGACGGCGAGTCGTCAGAACTGAGCCTTATTGGAGTTGCATCCGTGGTGCGCCAACTGCGCGTTGGAGCGGGTGTGCTTCCCTCCTGCGAAGAGCGCAACGATGTGATCAACCGTCGGGCGAGGGTCCCATTCCTCGGCCCCGGGGACTACTTCCTCGCCGCAGATCGCGCACAGCGGACCGTCTTCATCCATAAGCGTCCTCCAGTGCGGCCAGGTTCCATCGGCGGTGGCGGACTTCCGAAGGCGGCGGCGACGCGCATCCTCTCGCTGCTGCTCTTTGCTCTTGTGTCGACGGACGTACGGCAACAATGCGTCGGCCCAGAAGGCTCTCGTGTACGCGGACCACTCCTCCCTCGGCGTCTCGAAGAGGAGTCCGATCTGATCGTCCAGGTCGTCGGCGCCGGTCTTGTTGAACAGCGCGTCGATCAGGATCCGTTGCTGCTCCTCATCGAGCATGGCGCGCCCCTCCCTCTCGTCCATCGACGCTACACCGGGCGACGAGCGACGCCGCGTCAGACGACCGCCTCGCGGTCCCCAACCCTCGGCGAATCCGAGAGTCCAGTTGTACCCGGCCCAGATGCTGCGGGGATCACTCGCTCCCGAGGACGCGAGTACGGTCGTGGCGTGGTGGGGCAGACTTCTCCGACGAACGACGAGTGCTGGGACACGTGCGACGCCCTCATCAGAGAGTGGCGGAGCGATCCCGGGCCGGTGAATTTCGAGAGCCGCCGGAACCCGAACAATGGGACCGCCATCTTCGGACTCGCGTCTCACGCACACACTCTCGCCGAGGCGGCGATGAGCCTCGGGCGTGGGGGAAACGTTCTCGGCGCAATACCGCTGGTGCGCTTCGCCCTCGAGTGCGGGCTGACAGCACGCTGGCTCGAACTCTTCGAAGACTCGACGCTCGCCCTCTCTCTCGAGGCCGTACGACTTGAGGTCGCTCTGCTAGACAACGCCATCGCTCAGCGCCTCCCAGAGACGGCCGACCGGCTTGCTGAAGTCAAGGCACTCTTGGAGTCGAGCGAGACTCCCGGGATGGTCTCGGGCAAGGTCCTCGAACAGAGGTGCAACGACATGAGCGACGGTCCTCACTTCTACCTGCTCTACCGAGCGCTCTCCGCTCACTCCCACGCGGGCATGACGGTGACCCCCTTCTACGTGATCAAGGGTGATCCCGATGACGTCACGACCTGGCGGCTATCCGACCGGCCACAACTCGAATCGCTAGGGATGCCCGCTCGACTGCTCTGCAGTGCGCTTGTCTTGGCTGGGCTTTCGTGGAAGGCAATTCGACTCGACCGCCCAGCCACACCCGTCCTTGACGACGCAGCGTCGAGGCTGCATATCGCGCCCCGGCCGACCCGCACGGCCTCTCGGGACCAAAGGGAGCGTCGCGCGGCCGCCAAGGTCGACGACACGAGCGACGCCACCTGAGCCCAGCGGTCAGCCCCATCGTCGCGTCGGCGGGCGTCGGCCTGTCTCTACAGCATCGCCCACGCGGCTGCCGCCCATCTCGGCGTCTCCCGACGGATCCTGAACCAGTTGCTGTGGTGGCCGGTCACCGAAGAGGCCTAACCCGCACTGATGTGGCGCGCAAGAGACTGCCACGCCGCGCTCCCTCGCTGCGGCATCGAGGCCGCTAGAGTGGCTCCACGATCAACGAGTGTCGATGGCGGGCAGCGTTACCGCAGGTCAGCGTTGGTGGGTTACTCCCACTCGATCGTGCCCGGCGGCTTGCTCGTGACGTCGAGCACGACGCGGTTCACCTCGGGCACCTCGTTCGTGATCCGGTTCGAGATCACGGCGAGGACCTCGTAGGGGAGCCGCGTCCAGTCGGCCGTCATGGCGTCCTCGGAGGACACCGGGCGCAGCACGATCGGGTGACCGTACGTGCGCCCGTCGCCCTGCACGCCGACCGACCGCACGTCGGCCAGCAGCACGACGGGGCACTGCCAGATCTCCCGGTCGAGGCCCGCCTTCGTGAGCTCCTCGCGGGCGATCGCGTCGGCCGCCCGCAGCGTGTCGAGGCGCTCCGCGGTCACGTCCCCGACGATCCGGATGCCGAGGCCCGGCCCGGGGAACGGCTGGCGCCACACGATCGCCTCGGGCACGCCGAGCTCGAGTCCGACGGCACGCACCTCGTCCTTGAACAGGGCGCGCAGCGGCTCGACGAGCTCGAACTGGAGGTCGTCCGGCAGCCCGCCGACGTTGTGGTGGCTCTTGATGTTCGCGGCACCCTCGCCGCCACCCGACTCGACGACGTCGGGGTACAGCGTGCCCTGCACGAGGAACCGCACCTCGGTGCCGTGCTCCCCCGCCTCGGCGACCACCTCACGCGCGGCGTCCTCGAAGACCCGGATGAACTCCCGGCCGATGATCTTCCGCTTGGTCTCCGGGTCGCTCACGCCCGCGAGCGCCGCCAGGAACCGCTCGCGCGCGTCGAGGACCATGAGCCGCACGCCGGTCGCGGCCACGAAGTCCGTCTCGACCTGCTCGGCCTCGCCGGTGCGCAGCAGCCCGTGGTCGACGAACACGCACGTGAGCTGCTCCCCGACCGCCTTCTGCACGAGGGCCGCCGCGACGGACGAGTCGACGCCGCCGGAGAGCCCGCAGATCACCCGGGAGTCGCCCACCTGGGCGCGGATCCGCTCGACCTGCTCGGCGATCACGTTGCCCGGGTTCCAGTCCGGCGTGAGACCGGCGCCCTGGTACAGGAAGTTCTCGAGCGCCTGCTGCCCGAGCGGCGAGTGCTTGACCTCGGGGTGCCACTGCATGCCGAACAGCCGCCGGTTGCGGTCCTCGAACGCAGCGACCGGGGAGCCGGCCGATGTCGCGAGCACCTCGAACCCGTCGGGCGCCGCGTGCACGGCGTCGCCGTGGCTCATCCAGACGACCTGCTCGTCCGGGCTGCCGGCCAGCACCGCTCCGGCGCCGTCGACGTGGACGGTCGTCCGGCCGTACTCGCGTGCGCCGGTCTGCGCGACCGTGCCGCCGAGGGCCGCCGCCATCGCCTGGAAGCCGTAGCAGATCCCGAGCACGGGGACGCCGGCGTCGAACAGCGACGGGTCGACGGTCGGGGCGCCGTCGGCGTACACGGACGACGGACCGCCGGACAGGATGATCGCGGCCGGGTCCTTCGCGAGGATCTGCTCGACGGACGCCGTGTGCGGCACGATCTCGGAGTAGACGTGCGCCTCACGGACGCGTCGGGCGATCAGCTGCGCGTACTGCGCACCGAAGTCGACGACGAGTACCGGCCGGTGCGAGGGGGTCGCGGTCACGCGGCAAGGGTATCGGGCTCGAGGACGGCCTCGGCGTCCGCGTGGACCCGACGCTCGAGCACGAACGACATCACCGGCACGACGCCGGCCAGGACCATCGCCACCAGTCGGCTGTACGTCCAGCGCATCTTCGTCCAGAGGTCGAGCACGGCGGCGAGGTAGACGACGTAGATCCAGCCGTGCGCGAACGGCACGTACTGGAAGACGCCGAGCCGGTCCTTGCTGATCCCGACGACGTAGTGGAGC
Source organism: Actinomycetes bacterium (assembly GCA_021778635.1). GTDB lineage: Bacteria > Actinomycetota > Actinomycetes > Actinomycetales > Cellulomonadaceae > JAJDFX01. The sequence continues at coordinate 22,808 of JAJYCD010000046.1, read as the reverse complement.
ACGACCTCGAGACACAGCAGCAGCAGCATCGAGCCGGTGATCCATGCCATCACGCGGTACCGACCGAGGGCCGAGCGCGCCTTGTCCTGGGGGTTCGTCTGTGCCACTGTCCTGGGTCCTGTCCTCGGCGGAACCGACCGCGGGCGGGGTGGTCGGCACGACGATTCTCCACCACGCGCCTGTCGGCTCCGCACCCGGGTCGGGTCGCGCCACCCGCCTGCACAGGTCTCGGCGCGCCTGGCGCCGTCTGGGACGTCGCGGGGACCCGAGCCGCCGAGAAAATGAGTCGGCTGTGTCTGCGCGCCGGTCTAGCGTTCACGCACGTGCGTCCCCTCCCTTCGGCCGAGCCCGGCTCCCCGCCGCTGACCTCACCACAGGCCTACCTGTGGTGGCAGGCGCGCCGTCAGGGTCCCCTGCTGGTCGGGGCGGTCGCCGTCGAGGTGGCGGGCCAGCTCGCCGGTGCCGCTGTCCCGGCCGCACTGGGCGCGGTGATCGACGACGGCATGGCGCACGGCGTCTCGGCGTCCCTCCTTCTGGGGTGCCTGCTGCTCGCCGCTGCCGGGCTGGTCCAGGTCGCGGGCAACGTCATCGGGCATCGGCTCGCGGTCGAGAACTGGCTGCGCAGCGCGTTCTCGTCGTCCCAGCTCATCGGTCACCACGTCACGCGGACCGGTGACGCGGTCACCGACGTGCTCCCGACGGGCGAGGTCGTCGCGACCGTGGCGACCGACGCGCTGCGGACCGGAGAGCTGTTCGCGATCGCAGGTCGGTTCGTCGGCGGGGTGGCGGCGTACGCGGGCATCGCGGTCGTCCTCATGCGGACCTCGGTCACGCTCGGCGTGCTCGTGGTCGTCGGTCTGCCGCTCGTCGTCGCGGTCCTCGCGCTCCTGGTCGACCCGCTGCAGCGCCGCCAGTCCGCCCAGCGCGAGGCAGCCGGGCGCCTGACCACCCTGGGGTCGGACACCGTCTCCGGGCTGCGGATCCTCCGGGGCGTCGGCGGCGAGGAGGTCTTCGGCGCGCGCTACCGCGTGCAGTCCCAGCTGGTGCGTCGTGCCGGCGTCGCCGTGGCGCAGACGCAGTCCCTGCTCGACGCCCTGCAGACGCTCCTGCCCGGGCTGTTCCTCGCCGCGGTCGTGTGGGTCGGCGCGCGCCTGGCGATCGCGGGCCAGCTCTCCCCCGGGCAGCTCGTCGCGTTCTACGGCTTCGCCGCGTTCCTCACCCAGCCGCTGTGGACCGCGACCGAGACGATGCGCATCGCCACCCGCGCGGTGGTCGGCGTGCGCAAGATCCTCGCGGTGCTCCGCGTCCCCGCGGCGGGCGCCGACGTCGCGGCTCCGCAACCAGCACCGAAGCCCGGCACCGAGCTCGTCGACGTCGCGACCGGCCTCGTGGTGCGACCGGGCGAGGTCCTCGCGCTCGTGAGCGCGGACCCCGACGAGAGCGCCCGCGTGGCGGCACGTCTGGGTCGCTTCGACGGCGCCCACGCGGCGGCGGACCGGGCGCCCGTCCGCTGGGGGGACGCCTGGCTGCACGACGTCGCCCTCGCCGAGGTCCGCGACCGCATCGTGGTCTCCGAGTCCACGCCGCACCTGTTCACCGGTGTGCTCGCGGAGGAGCTCGACGTCCGCGGCGCCGCCACGACGGCGCAGCTCGAGCACGCGATGCACGTCGCGGACGCCGCCGACGTGCTCGACTCCGTCCCGGGCGGGCTGACCGGGGAGGTCGCCGAGAAGGGGCGGTCGCTCTCCGGCGGTCAACGCCAGCGGGTGGCACTCGCGCGTTCCCTGCTCTCCGAGGCGGAGGTCCTCGTTCTCGTCGAGCCGACCAGTGCGGTCGACGCGCACACGGAGGCACGGATCGCGCAACGGCTCGCCGCGGCGCGGCACGGCCGCGCCACCGTGATCGTCACGGCGAGCCCGCTCGTCCTCGACGTCGTGGACGACGTCGCCTTCCTCGCCGGCGGTGCCGTCGTCGCGCGCGGGCGGCACCGTGACCTGCTCGACCCGCACCACCCGGCCTCGGCGGCATACCGGAGCGTCGTCGCGCGCACCACGGACGACACCGCCCGGCGGCACGGCGGCGACGCCGGTCCGCGCGTCGGTCCTGCTCATCAGGCCGGCGGGACCGACGGCGGTACCCGTGACGGCAGTACCCGTGACGGCAGTACCCGTGACCGCGGTACCCGTGACGGCAGTACCCGTGACGGCGGTACCCGTGAGGGAAGCGGGACGGAGGATCGCCATGAAGCTGCCCGTCGCTGACGCCGCGACCGTCCGCCGCCGCGCGGTGATCCTGCTCCGGCGGCACCGGCGCACCCTGGCCGGGGTCGTGACGTTGCACGCGCTCGCTGCTGCGGCCGGCCTCGTCGGGCCCTGGCTGCTCGGACGGCTCGTCGACGACGTGACGACCGGGACCACGGCCGCGGCCGTCGATCGCCTCGTCGCCGTGCTCACGGTCGCGGTGCTCGCGCAGTCGGTGCTGATCCGGTTCGCCCAGCGCTCCGCGATGGTGCTCGGAGAGTCCGTCTTCGCCGAGCTCCGCGAGGAGTTCCTCACGACCGTCACCCGGCTGCCGCTGACGACCGTCGAGCGCGCCGGCACCGGGGACCTGCTGGCCCGCACCACCAACGACATCGACCGCGTCCAGTACACGGTCCGGTTCGGCATCCCGCGCGTCCTCGTCACCGTCGCCACGATCGCGCTGACCGCCGTCGCCGCCGTCCTCACCGACCCGCTCGTCGCGCTCGGGCTGCTCGCCGGCACGCCGTCGCTGCTGGTGGTCACCCGCTGGTACCTGCGCCGCGCCGCACCCGCCTACCTGCGCGAGTCGGCCGCGTACGCCGCCCTCAACGGCACCATCACGGAGTCGGTGGAGGGCGCCCGGACGATCGACGCGCTCGGCATCGGGCCCCGCCGCCGGGCGCGCGTCGACGCGGACCTGCGGGAGGCCTTCGCGGCCGAGTCGGCGACGCTGCGGCTCCGCACGGTGCTGTTCCCCGGCGTGGACACGTCGTTCCTGCTGCCCGTGCTCGCCGTCCTCGTCTGGGGCGCGTACCTGATCTCCACGGGTCGCGCGACGATCGGCGCCGTCACCACGGTGGCGCTCTACGCGACGCAGGTCATCCACCCCATCGGGGAGCTGATCTTCTGGCTCGACGAGATCCAGGTCGGGACCACATCCCTCGCGCGCATCCTCGGCGTCCAGCAGGTGGCCCCGGACCGGACCGCGGGGGACCGTGCACCGGCCCACGACGCGATCGTCGGGCGGGGCGTGCGCTACGCCTACCGGGAGGGCCACGACGTGCTGCACGGGATCGACCTGGACCTGCGGCCCGGCGAGCGGCTGGCGGTCGTCGGGCCCTCCGGCGCGGGGAAGTCCACGCTCGGGCGCATGCTGGCCGGGATCCACCCGCCGACCGGGGGCACGGTGACCGCGGGTGACGTCCCCCTCGTCGAGCTCCCGCTCGAGGAGCTGCGTCGGCACGTCGCACTCGTCACCCAGGAGCACCATGTGTTCGTGGGCACCCTGGCGGAGAACCTGCGGCTCGCGCAGGCCGATGCGGACGACGACGCCCTGCTGCACGCGCTCGACGCGGTCGACGCCCGGACCTGGGTCGAGGCGCTGCCGGACGGGCTGGCGACCGCCGTCGGCTCGGGTGGCCGGGTGCTGACCCCTGCGCAGGCCCAGCAGATCGCGCTCGCGCGGCTCGTCCTGCTCGACCCGCACACGCTGGTGCTGGACGAGGCGACGTCCCTGCTGGACCCTCGAGCGGCACGCCATCTCGAGCGGTCGCTCTCCGCCGTCCTCGCCGGTCGCACCGTGGTGGCGATCGCGCACCGGCTGCACACCGCTCACGACGCGGACCGGGTCGCCGTCGTCGACGCGGGCCGGATCACCGAGATCGGCTCGCACGACGAGCTCGTCGCTGCCGACGGCGACTACGCGGCGCTGTGGCACTCCTGGCAGCAGGACTGACACCGTGCGTCGCACCCTCGTGATCCCCCCCGGTGCTGTCGTCCCCGACGGTGCGCTCACCTGGCGGTTCTCCCGGTCGAGCGGACCGGGCGGGCAGTCGGTCAACACCGCCGACTCGCGCGTCGAGCTGTCCGTCGACCTCGAGGCGATCGCCTGGCAGGACGACGCCCAGCGGGAGCGGGCGCTCGAGCGTCTGCGCACCCGGCGGGTCGGCACCGTCGTGACCGTCGTGGCGTCCGAGAACCGGTCGCAGCTGCGGAACCGCGACGCGGCCCTCGACCGCCTCGTCGCCCTGCTCACCGACGCCCTCGCGCCGCCCGACCCGCCGCGACGCCCGACCCGGCCGAGCCGCGCGTCGCGCGAGAGACGCGTGCGCGCGGAGCGCCGACGTCAGGAGATCAAGGAGCTCCGGCGCCGACCCGATCCGCGGTAGCGCGCGGCGCCGCGCGCGGGCCACGGACGCCGTCGGCCTCGTCGCGGACCATCCGGGTCCAGAAGAACAGCGCGAAACCGCCGAAGATCCACCACTGGGCGGCGTAGGCGAGGTTCTGCAGGTTCAGGCCGGCCCCCTGGACCGTCGGCGGCCGGAGCGCGAGCACCGCCGCGCTCTGGGCGGGCTCGAGCTGCGACACGACGAGGTATCCCGAGTAGATCGGACCGCCCCACCGGTTCACGAGCTGGGCGGAGCTGATCGCGTCGGTCTGCGCCGTCGCGTCGTCGATCGACCCCGCCGCCTCCGACGCCTGGAGGAACCCCGTGACGTGCACGGTGCCGACGGGCGGCGCGAGCACCGTCGCCCCGACGTCCGCCGACGGCACCCACCCGCGCACCACGGGCAGCACGGCACCCGCGGACGCGCCGGTCGAGGCGCTCGCCTCGACGCGCAGCGGGGTCAGGACGAGGAACCCGGTCCGGCCGTCACGCGCGCGGTCGCGCACGAGCAGCTGCCCCGCCGCGTCGAACGTGCCGGTCACGGCGACCCGACGCCCCACCAACGCCGACGTGAAGGTCGTCTGCGGCGCGAGCACGGAGTCCAGCGGGACCGGCGCCGTCGACTCCCGGGCGGCCTGGACCGCGCGCGCGTTCTGGGCGCCGCGCTCCTTGGCCCGGTCGAGCTGCCAGACCCCGAGGCGCCCGCACAGCCCCGCCGCCGCGAGAAGCACGAGCAGCAGCGCGATCATCCGTGGCCGCACGGCCGCACGGGCGAAGCTGGTCGGCGCGGGCCAGGCCTGCTCGGGGCCGGGGGCCGGGGACTCGGGGGGCACGTCAGAACGCTACCTGCCGGTCGTGCGGCAGTCGCTCACGGATCGGCCCCAGGACGTCACCGGGGAGCTGTCGCACCGACCGGACGTCGGGCCGGCCCGACCCAGATCGACCTGTCCGGGCTCGGCACGCACGGGACGGATGGGGTTGTATGGGACGTGCGTCACATCCCCGGAGCTCCACGGCGATCGCGCCTGGGTCGGAGGTCCCCCGCGACCCCGCCGACCGCCACGGCAGAGTAGTCATGGGACGTTTCACGACCACCGGGGGCGCGGCAGCGACATCCTGCGACGCGTCTGCGTCGAGGGACGGGAAGCAGCACGGAGAGCACAGGAGACACGCGATGAGCACTGAGGTCGAGCAGTCCACCTGGGTCCACCGACCCCCCACCCCCGTGACCGACGAGTCGCTCGAGCTGATCGACGCCTGGTGGCGTGCGGCGAACTACCTCTCGGTCGGTCAGATCTACCTGCTGGACAACCCGTTGCTGCGTGAGCCGCTGACGCGAGACCACGTCAAGCCGCGGCTGCTCGGCCACTGGGGCACCACCCCGGGCCTCAACTTCCTCTACGCCCACCTCAACAGGGCGATCGTCGAGCGGTCCCAGTCGACCATCTACATCACGGGTCCGGGTCACGGCGGCCCGGGTCTCGTCGCGAACGCCTACCTCGACGGCACGTACTCCGAGGTCTACACCGACATCACGCCCGACGCCGAGGGCATGCGGCGCCTGTTCCGCCAGTTCTCGTTCCCCGGCGGCATCCCCAGCCACGTCGCACCGGAGACGCCCGGCTCGATCCACGAGGGCGGCGAGCTCGGCTACGCCCTCTCGCACGCGTACGGTGCGGCCTTCGACAACCCGGACCTGCTCGTCGCGGCCGTCATCGGCGACGGGGAGGCCGAGACCGGTCCGCTCGCCACGAGCTGGCACTCGAACAAGTTCGTGAACCCGCTCCAGGACGGCGTCGTCCTGCCGATCCTGCACCTCAACGGCTACAAGATCGCGAACCCGACCGTGCTCGCGCGCATCCCGGAGAGCGAGCTCCTCGACCTCATGCGCGGCTACGGCCACAAGCCGCACCTGTTCAGCGGCGGTTTCGACGGCGAGGACCACGCCGCGGTGCACCGGCGCTTCGCCGAGCTGCTCGACGTCGTGCTCGACGAGATCGCCGACATCAAGGCCCGTGCGGCCGCCGGCGACACCGAGCGCCCGCAGTGGCCGATGATCATCTTCCGCACCCCCAAGGGCTGGACGTGCCCGCCGGTGATCGACGGCAAGCAGGTGGAGGCCTCGTGGCGCGCGCACCAGGTGCCGCTCGCGAGCGCACGGGACACCGACGCCCACCTGCAGGTGCTCAAGGGGTGGCTCGAGTCCTACCACGCGGAAGAGCTCTTCACCGCCGACGGTGCCCTGCGACCGGACCTCGCCGCGCTCGCCCCGCGCGAGCACCTGCGGATGAGCGACAACCCGCACGCCAACGGCGGACTGCTCATGCGCGACCTGCGTCTGCCGGACTTCCGCGACTTCGCGGTCGACGTCCCGGTGCCGGGCGGCTCGATCAGCGAGGCGACCAAGGTCCTCGGTCAGTGGCTCTCCGAGGTGATCCGCCTCAACCCGGACAACTTCCGGATCTTCGGCCCGGACGAGACCGCGTCGAACCGCCTCCAGCTCGTCTTCGACGTCACCGAGAAGCAGTGGAACGCCGAGTACCTGCCCACGGACCTCGACGACCACATGGCTCGTGCCGGCCGGGTCATGGAGATGCTGTCGGAGCACCAGTGCCAGGGCTGGCTCGAGGGCTACCTGCTCACCGGACGCCACGGCATGTTCAACTGCTACGAGGCGTTCATCCACATCATCGACTCGATGTTCAACCAGCACGCCAAGTGGCTCAAGGTCACCGACGAGATCCCGTGGCGTCGTCCGATCGCGTCGCTCAACTACCTGCTGTCGAGCCACGTCTGGCGCCAGGACCACAACGGCTTCAGCCACCAGGACCCCGGGTTCATCGACCACGTGGTCAACAAGAAGGCCGAGGTCGTCAGGGTGTACCTGCCGCCGGACGCGAACACGCTCCTCTCGACCTACGACCACTGCCTGCGCAGCCGCCAGTACGTCAACGTGGTCGTCTCCGGGAAGCAGCCGGCGCCGAACTTCCTCACCATGGAGCAGGCCATCGCCCACTCCGCCCGGGGTCTGGGGATCTGGGAGTGGGCCGGCACCGAGGTCGCCGGCGAGGACCCGGACGTCGTGCTCGGGTGCGCCGGGGACGTCCCTACGCTGGAGACCCTCGCGGCTGCCGACCTGCTCCGTCAGCACCTGCCGCAGCTCAAGGTGCGCGTCGTCAACGTCATCGACCTCATGCGGCTGCAGGACGAGAAGGAGCACCCGCACGGCATGTCCGACCGGGACTTCGACACGCTCTTCACCGATGACAAGCCGGTGATCTTCGCGTACCACGGCTACCCGTGGCTGATCCACCGCCTCACCTACCGCCGCGCCGGCCACGCCAACATCCACGTGCGCGGGTACAAGGAGGAGGGCACGACGACGACGCCGTTCGACATGGTCATGCTCAACGACCTCGACCGGTTCCACCTGGTCATCGACGTGATCGACCGGGTGCCGTCGCTCGGCTCGAAGGCGGCCGGCCTGCGCCAGCGGATGGTCGACGAGAGGCTCCGTGCGCGCGAGTACACCCGCGCGCACGGCGAGGACCTCCCGGAGGTCCGCGACTGGGTCTGGCCCGAGGCCGTCGCGGTCGTGCCCGCCCTGGGTGCGTCGGCGACCGCGACCGCCGCGACCGGCGGCGACAATGAGTGATCGGTGCCACGACACCCGGCACCGCTGAGCTGACGTCGGGTGGTGCGTCGGAACGCCGACGCACCGCCCGGCGCGGGACGAGGGTCCGCGCACCAGCCGGACCGACGCGCACGAGAAGGAAGTCCACCCGGTGGCCACGAGCATCTACATCACCTCACCCGAGGGCGACACGGGGAAGTCGACCGTCGCCCTCGGCGTCGTCGACCTGCTGACCCGCACCGTCCAGCGGGTGGGCGTGTTCCGACCGATCGCCCGGTCGACCGACTCCCCGGACTACGTGCTCGAGCTGCTGCTCGCGCACGACGGCGTGGACCTGCCCTACGAGCAGTGCGTCGGCGTGACGTACGAGAAGGTTCACGCCGACCCCGAGGCCGCCCTGTCCGAGATCCTCACCCGGTACCACGAGGTCGAGCGCAAGTGCGACGTCGTCGTGATCGTCGGCACGGACTACACGGACGTCGCGGGCCCGACGGAGCTCGCGTTCAACGCCCGGATCGCCACGAACCTCGGGGCGCCCGTGCTGCTCGTCGTGTCCGGGTACAACCGGACCCCCGACGCGGTCCGTCAGGTCGCCGAGGTCTCGATCGGCGAGCTGACGGTCAACCACGCCCAGGTGATCGGTGTCGTGGCGAACCGGTGCACGTCGACGGACCTCGACGAGATCCGCACCGCGATCGCGACGTGCCAGCTCCCGGCCTGGGCCCTCCCGGACGACCCGCTGCTGATGGCGCCGACCGTCCGGCAGCTCATGGACGCGGTGAACGGCCGGCTCGTCGTCGGCGACGAGGCGCTGCTCTCCCGTGAGGTCGTCGACGTCCTCGTCGGCGCGATGTCGTTCGAGCACCTGCTCGACCGCCTGCACGACGGCGCGGTCGTCATCACCCCGGGCGACCGCTCGGACATCGTGCTGGGCCTGCTCACCGCGCAGACGGCTGAGGGCTTCCCGTCCCTCGCCGGGATCATCCTCAACGGCGGCTTCTACCCCACACCGGGCGTCGCGCGGCTGATCGAGAGCCTCAACCCGCGCATCCCGATCATCCGCACGGACATGGGCACGTTCCGCACCGCGTCCTCCGCCTCGCGCGCCCGTGGGCGGCTGTCCCGCGAGTCGCAGCGGAAGATCGACCGCGCGCTCGCGCTGTTCGAGCAGCACGTCGAGGGCCGCCGGCTGCTCTCGGCGATCGACGTCCCCCGGCCCGCCGTCGTGACCCCGCTGATGTTCGAGTACACGCTGCTCGACCAGGCGCGCTCGCACCGCAAGCACATCGTGCTGCCCGAGGGCGACGACGACCGGATCCTGCGCGCGGCGAGCACCCTGCTCCAGCGCGGCGTCGCCGACATCACCCTGCTCGGCAACGAGGCCCCGATCCGCGCGCGCGCCGCCGAGCTCGGCCTGCAGCTCGACGAGGCGCAGGTCATCGACCCGCTCTCCGGCGAGCTCCACGAGCGCTTCGCCCGCGAGTACACCGAGCTGCGCAAGCACAAGGGCATGACCGTCGAGCGCGCTCGCGAGTACGTCTCGTCGGTGTCCTACTTCGGCACGATGATGGTGCAGGACGGCCTGGCGGACGGCATGGTCTCCGGCGCCCTGCACACCACCGCGCACACCATCCGGCCCGCCTTCGAGATCATCAAGACGTCCCCCGGCGTCTCGATCGTCTCGAGCGTGTTCCTCATGTGCCTCGAGGACCGCGTCCTGGTGTACGGCGACTGCGCCGTCAACCCGGACCCAACCGCGGAGCAGCTCGCGGACATCGCGATCTCGTCCGCGGCGACGGCGGTCCAGTTCGGCATCGAGCCGCGCATCGCCATGCTGTCGTACTCGACCGGCGAGTCAGGCACCGGCGCGGACGTCGACAAGGTGCGTGCGGCGACCGCCCTGGTGCGCGAGCGCCGGCCCGACCTGTCCGTCGAGGGCCCGATCCAGTACGACGCCGCCGTCGACGCCTCGGTGGCGAAGACCAAGATGCCCGACTCCGCGGTCGCGGGGCGCGCGACGGTGTTCATCTTCCCGGACCTCAACACCGGCAACAACACCTACAAGGCCGTGCAGCGCAGCGCCGGAGCGGTCGCGGTCGGCCCCGTCCTGCAGGGCCTGCGCAAGCCCGTCAACGACCTGTCCCGCGGCGCCCTGGTCCAGGACATCGTGAATACTGTCGCCATCACGGCGATCCAGGCCCAGGCACTGGGCGAAGCCACCTCGGAAGGCGTGCAGTGAACTCTCTCGTCCTGGTCATCAACTCCGGCTCGTCGTCGATCAAGTACCAGCTCGTCGACGTCGCCACCGAGGAGGCCCTCGCCACCGGGATCGTCGAGCGCATCGGGCTCGAGACCGGTCGCGTGAAGCACGAGAGCCCGAACGGCACCACCGTCGTCGAGCAGCACGTCGCCGACCACGAGGCCGGCATGGCGCTCGTGCTCGCGCTGTTCGAGGAGCAGGGCCCGCACATCGACGAGTCGCTGCTCGCCGCCGTCGGGCACCGCGTCGTCCAGGGTGGCAGCATCTTCGCGGGACCAGCGGTCATCGACGACGCCGTCCTCGCGCAGATCGACGCCCTCTCGTCGCTCGCCCCGCTGCACAACCCGGCCCACGTCTCGGGCATCAAGGCCGCCCGGCACGCGTTCCCGACGGTGCCGCACGTCGCGATCTTCGACACGTCGTTCCACCACACGCTGCCCCCGGCGGCCTACACCTACGCGATCGACCGCGAGGTCGCGTCGCAGTACGCCATCCGCCGGTACGGCGCGCACGGCACGTCGCACCTGTACGTGTCCCGCAAGACCGCGGCGCTGCTCGGCAAGGACCCGAGCGAGGTCAACGTCATCGTGCTGCACCTCGGCAACGGTGCGTCGGCCACGGCCGTGCGGGGCGGCGAGTCGGTCGAGACCTCGATGGGGCTCACGCCGCTCGAGGGCCTGGTGATGGGCACCCGCTCGGGCGACATCGACCCGGCGGTCCTCTTCCACCTGCACCGTGAGGCAGGCATGTCGATCGACGACCTCGACGAGCTCCTCAACCGTCGGTCGGGGATGCTCGGTCTGTCCGGGTACACCGACATGCGGGACGTGCACGACGCGGTCGCCCGGGGCGACGAGGCCGCCCGCACGGCTCTCGAGGTGTACTTCCACCGGATCCGCGGGTACGTCGGCAGCTACTACGCCCAGCTCGGGCACGTCGACGCGATCGCCTTCACCGCTGGCATCGGGGAGAACGACGACATCGTGCGCGCCGGCTCGCTGACCGGCCTCGAGCGCCTCGGGATCGCGATCGACCCCGAGCGCAACGAGGGCCGGAAGAAGGAGCCGACGGTGATCTCCCCGGACGGCGCCGAGGTGACCGTGATGGTCGTCCCGACCAACGAGGAGCTCGAGATCGCACGCCAGTCGGTGGAGACCGTCAGCGCCTGACGTCCTCGATCAGAGCCCGCACCGGCCCCGCGGCCGGTGCGGGCTTCGTCGTCGGGCCGGCGTATCGGCACCGTCGCACGCCGCGAAGGCACGGCCGGGCGCACGCCGCGTGGGCACGTCAGGCGCGCCGCAGCGCCTTCATCACCCGCAGCGCCGCGGTGAAGGCGGTCGCCACCTGCTCACCGGGGAGCGCGTACAGACGACCGAGCCCGACGCCCGTCGGGTTCCCGGGAACCAGCGAGCGCAGGCCCGGCAGCCCGTGGACCCCACGCTGCACCGCAACCGTCTGGGTGCGCGTCGTGGCCCAGATCCCCTCGGCGCCGTGGCGGTGACCGAGGCCGGACGCGCGGACCCCGCCCTGGGGCGCCGCCACGGAGGCCCACGCCGTGGCGTACCCCTCGTTGACGTTGACCGTACCGGCGACGACGCGGGCAGCGAGCCGTCGCCCGCGGGCCACGTCACGCGTCCACACACTGGCGTTGAGGCCGAGGTCGCCCTCGTTCATCGCAGCCACCGCCTCGTCGTCGGACGCGACGCGGTAGACGGACACCACCGGGCCGAAGGTCTCGTGCGCGAAGACCTGCGCCTCGGGTGGCACGCCGGTGAGCACGGTCGGCTCGTAGAAGAGCGGCCCCAGATCGGGGCGACGCACCCCTCCGGTGAGCACGTGCGCCCCGTGCGCAAGCGCATCCAGCACGTGGTCGGTCACCGTCGCGAGCTGCGCGGCCGACGTCAGCGACCCGACGTCCGCCCGGTAGTCGAGGTCGGCACCGAGGGTCAGCGCCCGCGTCCGGCGCACGAACGCGTCGAGGAACGCGTCCGCGACGTCCTCGTGGACGTAGAGACGCTCGACCGAGATGCAGAGCTGTCCGGTGCTCGAGAAGCACGCCCGGACGGCGCCCTCCGCGGCGGTCTCGGCGTCCACGTCCTCGGCGACGTACATCGCGTTCTTGCCGCCGAGCTCGAGGCTCGCGCTGATCAGCCGCTCACCGGCACGCGCGGCGACCACGCGTCCGGTCGCCGTCGATCCGGTGAAGGCGACGTGGTCGACGTGGTCGACCACCGCGCCCCCGATCGTCGGACCGTCCCCGACGACCACCTGGACGACGCCGGGCGGGAGACCGGCCGCCTCGAGCTGCTCGACCCCCCACAGCGCCGTGAGCACCGTCTGCGTGTCCGGTTTCAGGAGGACGGCGTTGCCCGCCATCAGAGCGGGCAGGGTGTCGCCCATCGACAGCGTGAGCGGATAGTTCCAGGGCGAGATCACGCCGACGACGCCGACCGGATGCCGCAGCACGCGCACCGACGTCAGGACGGGGGCAAACCCGGGCGTACGTCGCGGTGCCAGGTAGCGCGCCCCGCTCCGCGCGTAGTGCCGCGCGACCATCGCGACGTCGGCGACCTCCTCGAACGCGCTCAGGCGCGACTTCCCGCTCTCGAGCTGGATGAGGTCGAGCACGTCCGACTGGTCCCGGAGCACGAGGTCGTGGAACCGCAGGAGCACCGCGGCGCGCTCGGCGACGTCGACCGCCGCCCACGTGCGCTGAGCGGCGCGGGCGAGCCGACCGGCCCGAGCGACGTCGTCGACGGTCGAGAGCGGGACCGCGGCGAGCGGCCCTCCGGTGAACGGGGTGTGGGTCGTCCGGGTCGCCGCGCCGGGGGACACGACGATGCGGGCGAGCAGGGACCGGAGGTCGTCCGGCTCGAGCACGTAGGTCCCGAGCGGGTCGGTCCACGGGTCGACCAGGTCGGCATGCATCGGGCCGTCGGCGCGCGCTGAATCCTCCGGGCGCATCGGGTCGTCGGGGTGCGCTGAGCCGTCGGGGCGCGTCGTGCCGTCGGGGCGCGCTGAGCCGTCGGGGCGCGTCGGCTCGCCGCGCGGAACGTTCTCGTCCAGGGGGTCCGGTCCGTGCTCGTGCGACATGACACGAGGCTACGACGGCGACGACCGGAGGGCGCCGTGCCGCACCCGGAATCTCATGTCGCACGGCACCGGCCTGCACGTCCCGAGCGGGCCGGCACCGGTCGGCACAGGCCGGCACCGATCGGCACGGGCCGGCACCGGTCGGCACGGGCCGGCACCGATCGGCACGGGCCGGCACCGGTCGGCACGCGCTCCCGACGTCGGGCGTCAGGACACGGGCGCGTCGAGATCGGTCTCGAGGAGCCCGACGAGCTCTCCGAGCACGCGCTCGGCGTCTCCGCCGTCGACGGTCAGTGTGACCAGGTCCCCGTGACCGGCGCCCAACGTCATCACCTGGAGGATGCTCGACGCGTCGACGGCGGGCCCGTCGCTCCGTGCGATCGTCACCGTATGCCCGGAGGCGGCGACGGCCTGGGTGAACAGGGCGGCGGGGCGCGCGTGGAGACCGACGCGGGAGGCGATGGCAACGGTGCGGTGCGGCATGGTGGAGGTCCGTTCTGGAGGTGTCGGAGGGACGGTCGGAGCTCGCCGGCCTACCCGGGCGCAGGGGGCGGGTCGGTGGCCGGAACGGCGGCGATCATGCGCGCACCACCGCGAGCCCGGCCGCCTCGATCTCGTCGGCGAGCTCGACGTCGACCTCGGAGTCCGTGATCAGCGTGTCCACACGGTGGATGGGTGCGACGAGGGCGAAGTCGGCACGCCCGACCTTGCTGTGGTCCGCCAGCACCACCGTGCGCCGGGCGGCGTCGACGAGCGCACGCTTCACCTGGGCCTCGGCGAGGTCCGGGGTGGTCAGACCGTGCTCGACCGTGATGCCGTTCGTGCCGAGGAACGTGACGTCGGCGTGGATCTCGGCGATCGCCTGGCTCGCCCAGCCGCCGACCGCGGCGAGCGTACGCCAGCGGACGAGGCCGCCGACCAGGTGGAGCGTGATGCCGGGGCGGCTCGCGAGGAGCAGGGCGATCGGCAACGAGTGCGTGACCACGGTGAGCTCCCGGTCGGTGGGCAGCAGCTCGGCGAGCCGCGCGGTCGTCGTTCCCGCGTCGAGGACGATCGAGCCGCCGTCGGGGAGCTCGTCGACCGCGAGCTTCGCGATGCGATCCTTCTGCTGCGCGTGGCTGCTCTCGCGGTCGGCCAACCCCGGCTCGACCCCGAGCCGCTCGACGGGGATCGCGCCGCCATGGACGCGTCTGACGAGGCCGCGGCGCTCGAGCGTGGTGAGGTCGCGACGCACGGTCTCCGGGGTCACGTCGAGCCGACGCGAGAGCGCCGTCACGTCGACCCGACCGTCGGCGCGCGCGGCGGCCAGGATCAGCTGGTGCCGCTCCGGTGCGTACACGTCGACTCCGTCGTCCACGGACATCCGCCCACCGGATGTCTGTGTCTTACTGTTTACGCCCGCTTCGCGCCAATGTCAACATTTTCGGACGCAGTCGGGCATCCGTCGGTGCCGTCACGAATGACGAGTCGACAGTCCGAAGGGCGAGCGCCTCTCGGAGAGCGCGACCGCCGCCGACCCGCAGGGACGGGCCTCGGCCGGTCCTGCGGTCGGGGCGCGTTCAGTGCGGCTGGTACGGCGAGACCACGACCTCGACCCGCTGGAACTCCTTGAGGTCCGAGTAGCCGGTGGTGGCCATGGCGCGCCGAAGAGCACCGACCAGGTTGAGCGTGCCGTCGGCCTGGCGGCCGGGACCGAACAGGATCTCCTGCAGCGTGCCCGTCGTCCCCACGTGCACGCGCTCACCGCGCGGGAGCTGCGGGTGGTGCGCCTCGGAGCCCCAGTGCCACCCGGCACCTGGCGCCTCCGCAGCACGCGCGAGCGCAGCGCCCACCATCACGGCGTCCGCACCGCATGCGACGGCCTTGACGAGGTCGCCGGACCGCCCCACCCCGCCGTCCGCGATCACGTGCACGTACCGGCCGCCGGACTCGTCGAGGTAGTCGCGGCGCGCGGCCGCGACGTCGGCGACGGCGGTGGCCATCGGGGCGTGGATCCCGAGCGAGACCCGCGTGGTGTGTGCGGCGCCGCCACCGAACCCGACCAGGACCCCGGCCGCACCGGTGCGCATGAGGTGCAGTGCTGCGGTGTAGGTCGACGCGCCGCCGACGATCACGGGCACGTCCAGCTCGTAGATGAACCGCTTGAGGTTGAGCGGCTCCGCGCGGCCCGAGACGTGCTCGGCCGAGACCGTGGTCCCCCGGATCACGAAGAGGTCCACCCCGGCGTCGACGACCGTCTGCGAGAACTCCTGCGTCCGCTGCGGGGACAGCGCGCCGGCCACCGTGACGCCGGCGGCACGGATCTCCTTGAGGCGCTGGGTGATCAGCTCGGCGCGGATCGGTGCACCGTAGAGCTCCTGCATCCGCGCCGTCGCCCGGGTCGCGTCCAGCGCGGCGATCTCGGCGAGCAGCGGCGTCGGGTCGTCGTAGCGGGTCCAGAGCCCCTCGAGGTCGAGCACGCCGAGGCCGCCGAGACGACCGAGCGCCACCGCGGTGTCGGGGCTCATCACCGAGTCCATCGGTGCGGCGACGATCGGGAGGTCGAAGTGGTACGCGTCGATCTGCCAGCCGACGGACACCTCTTCGGGGTCACGCGTCCGGCGCGACGGCACCACCGCGATGTCGTCGAAGGAGTACGCGCGGCGCCCGCGCTTGCCGCGACCGATCTCGATCTCGTTGCTCACCGGACCAGGCTACCGGGGCCTGTGGGTCGCCGGTGGCACCCTGGTGCCAGGACAACCACCGGGAGGAACGATGAGCTGGGCCGACGGACCGCTGCTGGGCTTCGACACCGAGACGACGGGGGTCGACGTCGCCCGCGACCGGATCGTGACCGCGGCCGTCGTGCTCCGTGACGCGGCCGGGACCTCCGTCCGGACCTGGCTGCTCGATCCCGGCGTCGAGATCCCCGCGGCGGCGACCGCGATCCACGGGATCACGACCGCTCACGCGCGCGCCCACGGGGCGTCGCCGGTGATCGCCCTCGAGGAGATCGCGCACGCGCTCACCTCGGCTCTCGCGACGGGGACCCCGGTCGTCGCGTTCAACGCGGCATTCGATCTGTCGCTGCTCGACGCCGAGCTCCGTCGTCACGGGCTCCGGTCGCTCGTCGACCGGCTCGGCGCGGCCGTCTCCCCCGTGATCGACCCGCTCGTGCTCGACAGGTCGGAGGCGCGCTTCCGCCGCGGCAAGCGCACCCTTGCGGACCTGTGCGGGGTGTATCGGGTCCCCGACACCGGACACCTGCACACGGCGGACGTGGACGTCGTCGCGACCCTCGACGTGCTCGCCGCGATCGCCGACGCGTACCCTCAGCTGCGCGAGCTCACCCCGGCAGCGCTGCACGCGTACCAGGTCGCCGCGCACCGCGCCTGGGCCCAGGAGTTCAACGCCTGGCGCGCCACGCGGGGCCTGACCGGTCCGGGAGCCGAGCTCGCCTGGCCCGGTCGCGAGGTCGACCCGTCGCCCGGCGTCATCTCACGGGAGGCGGCTCTTCCCTCGCGACCTTGACGTCACGATACGGGTATCGGCCAGGGGAGTCGCCCGGCCTGCGACCCACGGCAGCTCCGGCCGCCTTGCGGTATCTCATATATGAGTTACCGTCGACGCATGACCATCGTG
Source organism: Actinomycetes bacterium (assembly GCA_021778635.1). Lineage (GTDB taxonomy): Bacteria > Actinomycetota > Actinomycetes > Actinomycetales > Cellulomonadaceae > JAJDFX01. The sequence goes on along the minus strand of JAJYCD010000046.1, from coordinate 5,793 downwards.
ATGGAACCGGCCGGATACCTCGCCCAGGTCGGCGCGCTCGTCCGGGGTGCACGGCAGAACCGCGGTCTCACCCAGGCCCAGCTCGCCGAGGTGCTCGGCACCAGCCAGAGCGCGATCAACCGCATCGAGCAGGGTGCGCAGAACGTCAGCCTCGACATGCTCAGCCGCATCAGCGCGGCGCTCGACAGCGAGATCATCTCGATCGGACAGGCGAAGCACTCGCACCTGCGGGTCACCGGCGGTCGGCAGCTCGCCGGCCGGATCGAGGTCAAGTCCAGCAAGAACGGCGCCGTCGCGCTGCTGTGCGCCTCGCTGCTCAACCGCGGACGCACGACGCTGCGCGGCGTCGCACGGATCGTCGAGGTCGACCGCATCGTCGACGTGCTCCGCAGCATCGGGGTCTCGGCCGTCTGGTCACCCGACGGCCGCGACCTCGAGATCCACGTGCCGGCGGACCTCGACCTCGAGTCGATCGACGTCGACGCCGCGAAGCGCACCCGGTCCGTGATCATGTTCCTCGGCCCGCTGCTCGAGATGCGCTCCGAGTTCCACCTGCCGTACGCCGGAGGCTGCGACCTCGGGACCCGGACGGTCGAGCCGCACATGATCGCGCTGCGGCCGTTCGGCCTGTCGGTGCAGGCGACCGCCGGCAGCTACCACGCGACCGTCGCGCCGCGCGTGGAGGGCGAGGTCACGGTCGTGCTGACCGAGCGGGGCGACACCGTCACCGAGAACGCGATCATGGCGGCGGCGCGCCACCCCGGCGTCAGCGTGATCCACAACGCGAGCCCGAACTACATGGTGCAGGACCTCTGCTTCTACCTCGAGCTGCTGGGGGTGCGGATCGACGGGATCGGCACGACGACGCTCCGGATCCACGGCGTAGTCGACATCGACGTCGACGTCGACTACGCACCCTCGGAGGACCCGGTCGAGGCGATGAGCCTGCTGACCGCCGGGATCGTGACCGGCTCGGAGATCACGGTCGCCCGGGTGCCGATCGAGTTCATGCGGATCGAGCTCGCGACCCTCGCCGAGATGGGGCTGCGCTACACCCAGTCCGACGAGTACCCGGCCCGGAACGGCCGTACCGCCCTGGTCGACGTCACCGTCCACCCGAGCACGCTCCGTGCGCCCCTCGACAAGATCCACCCGATGCCGTTCCCGGGCCTGAACATCGACAACCTGCCGTTCTTCGCCGTCATCGCGGCGTGCGCCGAGGGCCACACGCTCGTGCACGACTGGGTCTACGAGGGGCGCGCGATCCACCTGACGGACCTGACCCGCCTCGGTGCCGACGTCAGGCTCCTCGACCCCCACCGGCTCGACGTGACCGGCCCGACCCGCTGGTCCGGCGCCGAGGTGAGCTGCCCGCCGGCGCTGCGCCCGGCCGTCGTGATCCTGCTCGCGATGCTCGCCGCGCGCGGCACCTCGGTCCTGCGCAACGTCGACATCATCTCGCGCGGCTACGAGCAGCTGCAGGAGCGACTCATCGAGCTCGGCGCACAGATCGAGACGTTCCGCGACTGAGCGTCGGACCGGCAGACTGAGCGTCGGACCGGCAAGGTCGAGCGCGGCTCTCGTCCCGGCGTCGACGCGACGGGAGCCGGCTCCTCACCGTGTCGTGTAGTTGGGTGCCTCGATCGTCATCTGGATGTCGTGCGGGTGGGACTCCTTGAGCCCGGCCGCCGTGATCCGGACGAACTGCCCACGGTCCTGCAGCTCGGGGATCGTCCGCGCCCCGACGTAGAACATCGACTGGTGCAGGCCACCGATGAGCTGGTGCGCCACGGCGCGGAGCGGACCACGATAGGGTACCTGCCCCTCGATCCCCTCGGGGACGATCTTCTCGTCCGAGGCGACGTCGGCCTGGAAGTACCGGTCCTTGGAGTAGGAGACCCGGCCACGCGAGGCCATCGCGCCGAGCGAGCCCATTCCCCGGTAGTGCTTGAACTGCTTCCCGTTGACAAGCACCAGGTCGCCGGGGCTCTCCTCGCAGCCGGCGAGCAGCGACCCGAGCATCACGCTGTCCGCTCCGGCGACGAGCGCCTTCGCGATGTCGCCGGAGTACTGCAGCCCGCCGTCGCCGATCACCGGGACACCGGCCGGCGCGGTCGCCTTCGAGGCCTCGTAGATCGCGGTGATCTGCGGGACGCCGACCCCCGCGACCACGCGCGTCGTACAGATCGACCCCGGGCCGACGCCCACCTTGACCCCGTCCACCCCCGCGTCGACCAGGGCCTGGGCACCGGCGCGCGTCGCGACGTTCCCGCCGATCACGTCGACACCCCGCGCAGCGGGATCCGACTTCAGGCGGCGGATCATCGCGAGCATCGCCTGCGCGTGACCGTGCGCCGTGTCCACCACCACGACGTCCACGCCCGCCTCGACGAGCGCCATCGCACGCTCCCAGGCATCGCCGTAGAAGCCGACGGCCGCGGCCACCCGCAGGCGCCCCTCGTCGTCCTTCGTGGCGTCGGGGTACTGCTCCGTCTTGACGAAGTCCTTCACGGTGATCAGACCGGAGAGCCGACCGGCCGCGTCGACGAGCGGGAGCTTCTCGATCTTGTGCTTGGCGAGGAGCGCGGCCGCGTCGTCGCGCGCGATCCCGACCGGGGCGGTGACCAGCGGCATCGAGGTCATAACCTCGCGCACGCGACGCGTCGCGAACTCGGCCGGCGGGACGAACCGCAGGTCGCGGTTGGTGATGATGCCCAGCAGCGTCCGGTCGCCGTCGACCACGGGAAGGCCGGACACCCGGTACTTGCCGCACAGCGCGTCGAGCTCGGCGAGGGTCGCGTCCGGCCCTACGGTCACGGGGTCGGTGATCATCCCGGACTCAGACCGCTTCACCAGGTCGACCTGGTGCGCCTGGTCGTCGATGGACAGGTTGCGGTGGAGCACACCGATGCCACCCTGGCGCGCCATCGCGATCGCCATGCGTGCCTCGGTCACGGTGTCCATCGCGGCGGAGAGGAGCGGGACGGACATCGAGATGTTCCTGGTCAGCCGCGTCCTGGTGCTCACCTCGGACGGGATCACGTCACTCTCGCCCGGGAGCAGGAGGACGTCGTCGTACGTCAGGCCGGTGAGGGCGAACGGGTCGCGGGGAGTGTCGGGTCCAACGATTCCGGGCTCAACCATCTGCCGATGATACGTCGGCGTGCTGGACGCCCGGCGCGCCGAGGGACGCCGCCCGACCTCCGGCGGTCAGCGGATCAGACCGCGACGGATGCCGATCGCGACGGCCTGCGCGCGGTCCGCCGCCCCGAGCTTGCGGAACAGCCGGCGCGCGTGGGTCTTGACGGTGTCCTCGCTCAGGAACAGCTCCGCGCCGATCTGCGAGTTGGATCGACCGTTGCTCATCCCGGTCAGGACCTCGAGCTCGCGCTTGGTCAGGATCAGCTCCGTGGTCCCCGAGGCCGGGGAGCGCGCTCCGATCGACGCGATCGCGACGCTCGCGCTGGCCGGGGCGCGGCGCGACGGCGACGCGGCGGCGACCGCACCGTCCACCCGCGGGTGCACGACGGGCCCGGTCGTGAGGTGCGCGTACACAGCGGCGAGCTCGGGTATCCCGACGTCCGGCGCCAGGTAGCCGCGCGCGCCCAGATGGATCGCGCGGTCGAGCGCGACCTCGTCGCCGGGCACCGCGAGCATGACGACGGTCGTCCCGTCGGAGACGGTCCGCAGCCGCCGGATCGCCTCGACCGGGCCGGTTCCGGGCAGGTGGGCGTCGAGCAGGACGATCGTCGGCGCGGCGCGTCGCGCGAGGACCAACAGCTCTTCCGCTGACGACGCGGACCTGACGGGGGCCAGACCGGGAACGCCGTGCGCCGCAGCCACCAGTCGATCGCGCACGACCACTGACCCGTGGCACACCACGACTCCGTTCACCCGGTCCCCCTCTCACGCCACGTCGCAGCCCCGGGTTCCCCCGGTCCCGCGTGTTCCTTCTCGGGGTATCGACCCGTCGGTGCCCCGAGGTGAGCCCGAGGTCGGGGTGAAATGCATCCGCTCGCGCGGGGAGTCCCCGGCAGACGGCGAGGACGTCACCGGCAGACGGCAAGGACTTCGTGCAGCAGCCCCGTGAGGCTCCGGTTCCGATGCACCGTCGGTCCCCACGGCAGCTCGACGGCGGAGGGCTCGTCGGCGATCGAGAGGAACAGGGGAAGCCCCGGGTGCGCCTCGTGCAGCGCGTGCACCACGGTCAGATCGGGTGACCGACCGTCGGCGAGCATGACGACGGCGACCGGGTTCGCCATCGTGGCGATCTCGACCACGCGATGCGGCTCGAGCAGACCGGTGACGACCCGCGCATCCACGGCATGTCCGGACAGTGCGGCGGCGAGCACGTGCAGTCCCACCGTGCGGACCTCGCCCGGCCCCGAGAGCAGGAGGACCACAGCGATCCTGGCCGTCCGGTCACCCGCGGTGCGGCGTCGCAGTGCCGCGAGCACCGATCCGTAGAGGAGCGCCTCGGGGTCCTCACCCGGCTGGCCCAGCACGGTTCGCGTGACCAGCGCGGCCCGGGCGGGTTCGACGAGCTCGCTCCACCAGGTGAGGACGTCGTCGCCCTCCGGGAGCTCGAGGAGGTGTCGGCATGCCGTCTCGTCGCCCGCCAGCACCGCATCGATCACCGCTGTCGGCGTGGGTCGACCGCGCCACGGGACGGACACGAGGTACGGCCCCCGCGCACCTGCCCCCTGGCCGGTCCCCGCGTCGAGCTCGGCTGCGAGCGCGACCCGGGCCGCCTCGGCCGGCGCGACGCCGTCGAGCGTCAGGCTGCGCATGACCATGAGCCGCGCGACGTCGTCACCGCTGTACCGACGGTGCGAACCGGCGAGGTGCGCGGACGGCCCGAGCCGGTAGCGACGGTCCCAGGTCCGGAGCGTCGCGGGTGCGACACCGAGACGACGGGCGACCGCGGCGACGGTGAGAGCCGGCACCGTCGACTCGCCCGACGCCGGTCGCCCGGCCGAGCCACGAGGATGCGCGGAGCTGGGCATGCCTCGATTGTGCCCACGCTCGGCACCGAACGCACGTTGGCTCACCGGGTGAACCGGGGCGATTCCCCTCCATCGTGTACGACACGCCGCGAATACGAAGCAGAAGTGACCAAAGGCTTGAACAACTTGTGGCGCGGTTATAGCGTGGCGATGCGCGACGTCGACGGCGCGACATCGTCGTCCGTCAGGTTCGCGCACGCAACGCGGTCACGAGGTAGCCGGTTCGAACAGGCAACGGCAGACGACCTGGAGGAGTTCAGATGGCTGAGATCTCACGACTGCCCGGTCCGGTGATGGACCTGTGGGAATGGCAGTTCGACGGAGCATGCCGTGAGGCGGACCCGACGCTGTTCTTCCACCCCGAGGGGGAGCGCGGCTCCGCCCGACGTCGTCGCGCGGAGGCGGCGAAGGCCGTGTGCGCGACGTGCGGCGTCCTCGAGCAGTGCCGACGCCAGTCCCTGACCGTCCGGGAACCCTACGGCGTCTGGGGCGGGCTCTCCGAGGACGAGCGCTCTGCGATCCTCGCCCATCCGGTGCGCAAGGCCAGCTGACGGCGGCTCTGGCCCGACCACCTGGAGGACGCACGACGAGGCCCCGCCCGGCAGTTGCCGGGCGGGGCCTCGTCGTGCGGGTCGGACGACCTGCGTCCGGCCCGACGGAACTACTTGACGACGATCGCGAGGATGTCGCGCGCCGAGAGGATCAGGTACTCCTCACCGGAGTACTTCACCTCGGTCCCGCCGTACTTGCTGTAGATGACCTTGTCGCCGATGGCCACATCCAGGGG
>JAJYCD010000045.1 GCA_021778635.1 Actinomycetes bacterium | reverse complement strand
CCGGGTCGGGCGACTCGCACGTCCCGCCGTCGGCCCTGGGCGGCGCGCCCGCGCCCGGCACGTCGCCGGGTCCGGCCGAGCCGAGATGAGCCTGCTTCCCGGCGAGCGCGGCGACCGCCTCCGCGCACACCTCGTGCCGGGGCGCTCCGCCGGCGGCAGCGACCGCCGCGACGACAAGACCTTCGACGACGGGCGCCGGGCACAGCAGCACCCGGTCCCGGGCGTCGTCGTCGAGGAGGTCGAGAGCGAGCTCGGTCGAGAGGACGGCGCTGCCGAGGTCCATGAGGACGACGACTCCGGCACCCACGTCGGCCGCAGTCAGGGCAGCGAGGATCTTCATCGCGTCCGTCCCGAGCGTGTGCTCGTCCAGCCCGGCTGCGACCTCGATCCGGACGGACGTGCCATGCAGCATCTCCTCCGCGAGCGCCACCGCGGCGCGCGCCAGGGGAGCACTGTGCGAGACGACGACGATGCCGACCAGCGGGGCCTGGCTCATGCGAGGGTCCCCGCATCCTCCACGCAGACCCTCGCACCGGCGCCGCCCAGCCCCGACCCCGTCCCCAGGGTCAGTGCGGCAGTCCGGACGAGCAGCGCGATCGACGTCGCCCCCGGGTCCTGGTGGCCGATGCTGCGCTCGCCGAGGTAGCTCGCGCGTCCCTTGCGGGCGAGCATCGGGATCGTGGCGTCGCGCCCTGCGTCTGCTGCGCCGACGGCCGCGGCCAGGGCGTCGTCGAGATCCACGCCCTCGGCGAAGGCCGCGGCGAGGGCGGCGCACGCCGGCGCGAGCGCGTCGTACATCGTCTTGTCTCCGGGCTCGGCCTTCCCGCGCGCGACAACGCCTGCCAGCCCGGCCTCGAGCGCCCGAGAGAAGCCGGGACCGTCGAGGACCTCCGCCTCCCCGACCGCAGCGCCCATCCGGAGGAACAGCGTCCCGTACAGCGGCCCGCTGGCTCCGCCGACGGCACTGACCAGGGTGAGGCCCACGGTCGTGAGCACCGCTCGCGGGCCGGCCGGCGACTCGAGGTCGATCGCGGCGACGGCCGCAGCCATCCCGCGGTCCATGTTCGCCCCGTGGTCGGCATCGCCGATCGCGGAGTCGAGCTGGGTGAGCACCTCCTTGTGGCGGCTCACCTCCGCCGCGAACGCCCGGACCCAGCGGCCCAGCGCCTCGGCGTCGATCGCGCCCACGCTCACACCCCCCACCGCAGCCCAGGGGTGCTGACCGGAGCGTCCCACAGCCGCAGCAGCTCGTCGTCGAGCTTGAGCAGGGTGACCGACGCCCCCGCCATCTCGAGGCTCGTGATGTACGGACCGACGAGCGACCGGACGACGGTGATGCCGGACGCCGCGAGGATCCGTGCGACCTCGTGGTACATCACGTAGAGCTCGATCAACGGAGTGCCGCCGAGGCCGTTCACGAAGGCGACGACGCCGTCGCCCCCGGTGAAGTCGAGGTCCGCCAGGATCGGTTCGACGAGCAACGCCGCGATGTCCGCGGCGGGGGCGAGCGGGAGGCGACGACGGCCCGGCTCTCCGTGGATGCCGACGCCGACCTCGATCTCGTCGTCGGGCAGGTCGAAGGTCGGACGTCCCGCGGCCGGGACCGTGCACGACGTCAGTGCAACGCCCATGCTGCGACCGTTCGCGTTGACACGCCGGGCCACGTCGGCGACCTCGGTCAGGGAGCGGCCCTCCTCCGCGGCCGCACCCGCGATCTTCTCGAGCAGCACCGTGACGCCGACTCCGCGACGGCCCGCGGTGAAGAGGCTGTCCTGGACCGCGACGTCGTCGTCGGTGACGACCGCCACGACCTCGACGCCCGTCTCGGCCGCCGCCAGCTCGGCCGCCATCTCGAAGTTCAGGACGTCGCCGGTGTAGTTCTTCACGACGTGGAGCACGCCGGCGCCCGCATCGACGACCTTGGTCGCCTCGAGCATCTGATCGGGGACGGGCGACGTGAAGACCTCGCCGGCGCAGGCGGCGTCGAGCATCCCGAGACCGACGAACCCGCCGTGCAGCGGCTCGTGACCGGAGCCCCCGCCGGAGATCAGGCCGACCTTGCCCGGTCGGGGTGCGGCGGCCCGGTAGATGATCTTGTTCTGGTGGTCGACCCGAAGGTCCTGGTGCGCGGCCGCGATTCCGAGCAGGGCGTCGCTGACCACGGTCTCGGGGGTGTTGATGAGCTTCTTCATCGAAATCTCCTCGGGGGATGGTGCTGGGTCGTACAGGTGGGTGCGGACTGCGCTCGCGGGTCGATGCTCAGACGACTGCGGGTTCGACCACGGGCGCGATCTCGGCCGTCGCCTCGGCCGGGGTGCGTGAGATCGCCACGAACGTGAGCCCGGCGAGGATGCCGGCCAGGAGCTCGGCGGCGAGGTAGACGGGCAGCTGGCCCCACTTCACGGTGCCGCCCGCGACCTGCTGGACGAGCATCGGGCCGATCGTGCGCGCCGGGTTGATCGAGGCGCCCGTCGTCGGCGCCACCGGGATGATCGCGGCGAACACGACGAGGCCGATCGCCAGTCCGTAGAACCCGGGGGCCGCCTTGCGGTGGATCACGCCGAACACGGTGAAGACGAGGATGAACGTGCCGATGAACTCCGCCGCGAACGCCTGCCCTGCGCTCACGGTGTCCGCATAGGATGCGACGCCGAGCCCCACGTCGCTGGCCTTCTGGCCGAGGACGCCGATGATCGCCGCCGCGCCGACGACCGCGCCGACGACCTGGGCGAGCAGGTACGGAAGCACCTGCGACCACGGGAACTTCTTCGTGACGGCGAGCCCGATCGTCACCGCCGGGTTGATGTGGCACCCGGACACGTGGCCGATCGCGTAGGCCATCGCCACGACGATCGTCGCGAACGCCAGGGAGATCATCCCGAGGTGGGCCATCGTGAACGGGGCGTCGCCGTTCACGATCAGGGTCGCGGGTACCGACCCGACCCCGATGAACACCAGGAACGCCGTCCCGATGGCTTCCGCTGTCAGTTTCTGGGTCAAACGAGGCTCGTCCATGTGGTCCTCCCGGAGGCAACGACGTTGTTGAGGTCGAGGGACTCTCGACTCTCCTTCTGGGCATCTATTCGACATTGTCGAACGCTGTTCCACAGACGGTACACATGGGCCCAAGATCACGCAAGGTATTGCGTCGCTTCCGCCCGCCGTTCGTGTGAGAGCATGGGCGGGTGCACCTCGTGACGTGGCCGTCGACCCCATCGGGCGCCATGCTGCGCGCAGGGCGGCTGCCGTGATCCAGTCGGTCGACCGTGCCGTGCGGATCCTGACGACCCTCCAGGGCGCACGACGGATGAGCCTCGGCGAGCTTGCCGCCAAGCTCGAGCTGCCACCGTCCACCGTCCACGGCATCGTCCGCACGCTCACCGCGCACGGGATGGTCGTCCAGGAGCACGACTCCGGTCGCTACCGCCTCGGGCCCGCGACGCTCCGGCTCGGCAACGTGTATCTCGACACGCTCGACCTCCGCACGCGTGTCAACGCGTGGGCCCTCGCGCTCGCGCAGCAGACGGGGTTCGCCGTCCGCACCGGCGTGCTGCTCCTCACCGACGTGATCGTGGTCCACCACGTCCCGCGGCCGGACAACTCCCTCTCGATGCCCGAGGTCGGCATCGTCATCCCGAGCCACGCGAGCGCCCTCGGCAAGGCGCTCATCGCATTCGACGCGGACGCCGCGAAGACCGTCCTCAGCCGCAGCACCACACGACGCAGCATGACCGGCGAGACGATCACCGATCCCGAGACCCTGCGCCACCAGCTCGACGAGGTGCGGACCACCGGCGTCGCGACCGAGGTCGAGGAGGCCGTGATCGGCGAGTGCGGTCTCGCCTCCCCTCTTGTCGACGCCGCCGGGCTCATCACCGGTGCGATCGGCGTCGTCGTCCCCAGCGGCGAGTGGCCCGTCGAGCCGTCGTCCTTCGACGCCCTGCGGTCGGCCGCACGTGCGATCTCACGCGAGCTCGGCGCGGACCGGTGGCCGCCGGCACTCACCACGTGACCCTGCGGTCGGAGCCCGCCGCACCGCCCCGCGCCGATCGTCGGCCGCCACTCACGACGTCTCGAACAGGTACCCCATCCCGGGCTTCGTGATGAGGTGCCGGGGGTGGGACGGGTCGACCTCGAGCTTGCGTCGCAGCTGCGCCGCGTAGACCCGCAGGTAGGCCGTCTCGTTCGCGTAGCCGGGCCCCCAGACCTCATGGAGCAGCTGCTGGCGACTCACGAGCCGACCCCGGTTGCGCACCAGGACCTCGATCAGCGCCCACTCCGTCGGGCTCAGGCGCACCTCCTCGCCACGCCGGAGAACCCGGCGCCGGGCGAGGTCGATCGTCAGCTCGCCGGCCTCGACCACCGCCTCGGCCGGGTCCGTCGGGGCTCCACGGCGGACCGCGGCACGCAGCCGGGCGAGCAGCTCGTCCATCGCGAAGGGCTTGGTCACGTAGTCGTCCGCCCCCGCGTCGAGGGCGTCGACCTTGTCCTCACCCTGCTGACGCGCCGAGAGCACCACGATCGGCACCTGGCTCCACCCGCGGATCCCGGCGATCACGTCGATCCCCGGGATGTCCGGGAGCCCGAGGTCGAGCAGCACGACGCCGGGGTGCCAGCTCGCCGCGAGCTCCAGGGCCCGCACGCCGTCGAGCGCGGTGGCGACGTCCCAGCCGTGCGCGCGGAGGTTGATCGCCAGCGCGTGGACCAGGCCCTGCTCGTCGTCGACCACCAGGACGCGGGGCCGGGTCACGAGGCCGCGTCCCGGACGCCCGGACCTGCGACAGTCGGGGCCGCGACGGCCGGGGCTGGGTCTCCCGGACCCGCGCCGACACCGTGCTCGACCGCCACGTCCTCGCCGGTCGGGACGGTGAGCACGATCGTCAGCCCGCCACCCGGGGTGTCCTCGGCCGTGAGGGCCGCCCCGACCGCGGTCGCCAGACCCTGCGCCACGGCGAGCCCGAGGCCGAGCCCGTCCGGCGACGAGTCGCCGAGTCGCTGGAACGGCTCGAACATGTGGTCCTTGGCGTCGTCCGGCACGCCGCGACCGGTGTCCACCACCCGCACGACGACCTCGGTGCCGATCGCCGCGGCGGAGAGCCGCACCGGTGACCCCGGCGGGGAGTGACGGACCGCGTTCGAGAGCACGTTGGCAAGCACGCGCTCGAGCAGCCCGGGGTCCGTGGTCACGAGCGGCAAGGTCTCCGGGACGTCGACGGCGACCACACCGTCCTCGAAACCCTCGGCGGCGAGCGGCACGATCTCGTCGAGACTGACGTGCTGCAGCACCGGCCGCACGCTGCCGGTCTGAACCCGGGACAGGTCGAGCAGGTTGTCGATCAGCCGCTCGAGCCGCGCGGCAGCCGTGCTGATCGTGCCGACGAGGAACTCGCTGTCCTCCGGTGCGAGCTCGACGTCGGCGCAGGCGAGCCCGTCGACCGCGGTCCGGATCATCGCGAGCGGCGTGCGGAGGTCGTGCGAGACCGCCGCCAGCAGCGCGTTGCGGGTCGACTCGGCCTGCTGGAGGGCGCGCGCCTGGTCCGCCTGCGCACGCAGGCGGCGCTGCTCGAGCACCACGCCGGCCTGCGACGCGAACGCCTCGAGCACCCGACGGTCGCTCGCCGGGAGCACCCGGCCGCACAGCGCGAGCACCCGCTGCTCGTCGATCGGGACCACCGTCTGCGCGTCCTCCGGATCCAGCACGGGGTGCTCGCCCGAGGTCGCCACGGTGATCCAGGGCCCGCGATCGCCGGTGCGTTCCAGCAGGGACACGGAGGTGAGCGTGAAGGTCTCCCCCAGTCGGTCGACGATCGCCTGGGCGGTGTCCTGCCCCGAGAGGACCGACCGCGAGACGGCGGCGAGGGCCGAGGCCTCCGCGCGCGCCCGGAACGCCTGCGCCGTGCGCCTGCCCGCGAGATCGACGACCGAGGCGACCGCGACCGCGACCAGCAGGAACACCGCGAGGGCCAGGGCGTTCTCCGGGTCGGCGATGGTGAGCCTGCCGGTCGGCGGGGTGAAGAAGAAGTTCAGCGTGAGGAAGCCGACCACCGCGGCGACGATCGACGGCCACCGTCCGCCGACCAGGGCGACCGCAACCGTGAGGGCGAGGAACAGCGCGATGTCGCTGGGCAGCCCCAGCGTCTCCCGCAGCGCGTGGAGCACCGCGGTGAGGACCGCGGGTCCGACGAGGCCGAGCACCCAGCCGGAGGTGGTGCGCCGGCCGGAGAGCGGTGCGACCCGGGTGCGCGAGCGACGACCGCCGCGCGCGCCCTCGTGGGTCATCAGGTGCACGTCGATGTTCTCGGCGAGCCGCGCGATCTCGACGCCGTAGCTCTCCGAGAGCGCCTCACGCCACCTGCTGCGCCGCGACACCCCGACGACGATCATCGTCGCGTTCACCGCGCGGGCGACGTCCACGACGGCCGACGCGACGTCCTCGCCGATGACCGTGTCGAACACCCCGCCGAGGGACTCGACCAGGGCACGCTGCGCGGCGATCGCGGCCGGCGGCGCGCTGGGCAGACCGTCGGTGGCGAGCACGTGCACCGCGAGGAGCTCCGACCCGGCCGCCCGCTGGGCGATCCGCGCACCGCGGCGGATCAGCGTCTCGCCCTCGGGGCCGCCGGTCACCGCCACGACGATGCGCTCCCGGGCCGGCCAGGGCGTCTCGATCCGCTCGTCGCGGCGGTACGTCGTCAGGGCGTCGTCCACCCGGTCGGCGAGCCACAGCAGGGCGAGCTCGCGCAGCGCGGTCAGGTTCCCGACCCGGAAGTACGAGGACAGCGACGCATCGATCTGCTCGGCCCGGTACACGTTGCCGTGCGCCAGCCGGCGACGCAGCGCCTGCGGCGGCAGGTCGATCAGCTGGATCTGGTCGGCGTCCCGCACCACGCGGTCCGGGACGGTCTCGCGCTGGCGCACGCCCGTGATGGCGTGGACGTCGTCGTTGAGCGACTCGAGGTGCTGCACGTTCACGGTGGTCACGACGTCGATCCCGGCGTCGAGCAGCTCCTCGACGTCCTGCCAGCGCTTCTCGTTCCGGGAGCCGGGGACGTTGGTGTGCGCGAGCTCGTCGATCATCGCGACGCGCGGGGCACGTCGGAGCACCGCGTCGACGTCGAGCTCGGTGAAGTCGCGCCCCTGGTAGGTGAGCGTGCGTCGCGGCACCTCCTCGAGCCCCTCGAGCTGGGCGGCGGTGCCGGAGCGACCGTGCGTCTCGACGAGCCCCACCACCACGTCGGTGCCGCGGTCCTGTCGGCGGTGGGCCTCGTCGAGCATCGCGTAGGTCTTCCCGACGCCCGGCGCGGCTCCGAAGTAGACGGTCAATCGCCCGGCCCGGGTGGCCGCCGACTCGGTGACCCCGAGCTGACCGTCGCTGCTCATGGGGCCATTGTCGTCAGGGCGAGGTTGAGCGCGAGCACGTCGACCCGTGGCTCGCCCAGCAGCCCGAACGTGCGCCCCTGCACGTGCTGCTCGACGAGCGCGGCGACCCGGGCGACCGGGATGCCGCGGGCGGCCGCGACCCGGGCGACCTGCTCGCGCGCATACGCCGGCGAGATGTCCGGGTCGAGCCCCGACGCGGAGGCCGTGACGGCATCGGGTGGGACGGCGCCGGGGGCGACGCCGTCCTCCGCCGCGACCTGCGCCCGGCGCTCCTGGACCGACTTCAGCAGCGTGGGGTTGGTCGGCCCGAGGTTCGATCCGCCCGAGGCGAGCGTGTCGTAGCCGTTCCCCGCGGCCGACGGACGCGAATGGAACCAGGTGGGCCCGGAGAAGCCCTGCCCGATCAGCGCGGAGCCGATCGCCGGGCCGTGTGCGCTCCCGGCCGCCGAGGTGACGTGGCTCCCGTCGGCCGCGAGCAGGGACCCGTTCGCCTGCCACGGGAACGCGAGCTGCCCGAGGCCCGTGACGGCCAGCGGGTACCCGATCCCGAGGATGACGGTGAGCCCCAGCAGCACACGCAGCCCGGCCCAGGTCTGGCGCGTGAAGGCGATGACGCTCGAACCCAGGGATCGAGGTGCGCCGCCCCGGACCGGGATCGGCGACGAGGTGAGGTCGGAGGTGGTCATGTCAGCCGATCCCGGGGAAGAGGGAGACGATCAGGTCGATGAGCTTGATGCCGAGGAACGGCGCGATCAGGCCGCCCAGCCCGTACACGAGCAGGTTGTAGCGCAGCATCACGGACGCCGCCGCGGGCCGGTAGCGCACCCCGCGCAGCGACAGCGGGATCAGCGCGATGATGATGAGCGCGTTGAAGATCACCGCCGAGAGGATCGCCGACTGCGGGCTCGACAGGTGCATCACGTTGAGCACCGAGAGCTGCGGGAACACCAGCACGAACATCGCCGGCAGGATCGCGAAGTACTTCGCGACGTCGTTGGCGATCGAGAACGTCGTGAGCGCCCCGCGGGTGATGAGGAGCTGCTTGCCGATCTGCACGATCTCGATGAGCTTGGTCGGGTTGGAGTCGAGGTCGACCATGTTCCCGGCCTCCTTCGCGGCCGTGGTGCCGGTGTTCATCGCGACGCCGACGTCGGCCTGAGCCAGCGCGGGCGCGTCGTTGGTGCCGTCACCGGCCATCGCGACCAGTCGCCCACCGGCCTGCTCGCGCCGGATCAGCGCGAGCTTGTCCTCCGGCGTCGCCTCCGCGAGGACGTCGTCGACGCCGGCCTCGGCCGCGATCGCCCGCGCCGTGACCGCGTTGTCGCCGGTGACCATGACCGTCCGGATGCCCATCGCCCGAAGCTCCGCGAAGCGCTCGCGCAGCCCCTGCTTGACGACGTCCTTGAGGTGGATCACCCCGAGCACCCGCGCCGGCGCGGAGCCGCGACGCTCGGCGACCACGAGCGGGGTGCCACCCGACGAGCTGATCGCGTCGACGATCCGGGCCGCGTCCGGCCCGGTGTGGCCGCCGGTCGAGTGCACCCAGGCGGTGACCGCCGCGGCAGCGCCCTTGCGGATGTGCCGCACACCCTCACCGCTCGCGCCCTCGAAGCCCACCGGGTCGGGCAGGTCCAGCCCGCTCATCCGCGTCCGCGCCGTGAACTGGACGAGCTCCGCGCCGACGAGGTCGCCGGACTCGCGCGCGCGCAGCCCGAACTGCTCCTTGACCAGGACGAGCACGCTGCGCCCCTCCGGGGTCTCGTCCGCCATCGAGGAGAGCTGGGCCGCGTCGGCGAGCTCCGCGGCGTCGACCCCCTCGACGGGGATGAGCTCGGCGGCCTGCCGGTTGCCGAGGGTGATCGTGCCGGTCTTGTCGAGCAGCAGCACGTCGACGTCCCCGGCAGCCTCGACCGCGCGGCCGGACATCGCGAGCACGTTGCGCTGCACGAGCCGGTCCATGCCGGCGATCCCGATCGCCGAGAGCAGCGCGCCGATCGTCGTCGGGATCAGGCACACGAGGAGCGCGATCAGCACGATCAGCGACTGGCGCGACCCCGAGTAGATCGCGAACGGCTGCAGCGTCGCGACCGCGAGCAGGAAGATGATCGTCAGCGACGCGAGCAGCACGTTCAGGGCGATCTCGTTGGGGGTCTTCTGCCGCTCGCTGCCCTCGACCAGGGCGATCATCCGGTCGACGAACGTGTGACCGGCCGGTGCCGTGATGCGCACGACGATCCGGTCGGAGAGCACCACGGTGCCGCCCGTGACCGCGGACCGGTCGCCGCCGGACTCGCGGATCACCGGTGCGGACTCGCCGGTGATCGCAGACTCGTCGACGCTCGCGATCCCCTCGATCACGTCGCCGTCGCCCGGGATCGTCTCCCCGGCCTCGACGACGACCACGTCACCGACCTGCAACGACGAGGACGAGACCTCGGTCGTGGGGAGGTCGGCGCGCCCCGACGTGTACTCGAGCGTGTCCTGCTGGGCGACGATCCTGCGCGCCGTCGTCTGGGCCTGCGACGCGCGCAGCCCGGCTGCCTGAGCCTTGCCGCGGCTCTCCGCGACGGACTCCGCGAGGGTCGCGAAGAGCACCGTGGCCCAGAGCCACAGCGTGATCGAGACGGCGAACAGGCTCGGGTGGACGATCGAGAGCACCGTGCACGCGACCGCACCGACCTCGACGACGAACATCACCGGCGAGCCGACCAGCTCGCGCGGGTCGAGCTTGCGCAGGGCCGCCGGCAGCGCCTCGACCAGCTGACGGGCGCCGAGTGCTTGGCGTCCTGCGGCCCGTGGCCGCGGGTGCGCCGCGGTCTCGGGGTCGACCGACGGACCCGTGGGATCCAGCACAGTCGGGTTCATGACAACGCCTCCGCGATGGGGCCGAGAGCAAGGACGGGGATGTAGGTCAGGCCGACGACGACGAGCGCGACGGCGATCAGCAGCCCGGCGAAGAGCGGCCGGTGGGTGGGGAGCGTGCCGGCACTGGGTGGGACGGTCTTCTGGGTCGCGAACCGCCCGGCGAGGGCCAGCACGAGCGCCATCGGTACGAACCTGCCGAGGAGCATGGCCAGCCCGAGCAGCGTGTCGTAGAACGGCGTCGAGACGGTGAGCCCGGCGAACGCGCTGCCGTTGTTGTTGCCCGCCGACGTGAAGGCGTACAGGACCTCGGACAGGCCGTGCGTCCCCGGGTTGAGGATCCCGGCCTGCCCGGCGTGCGTCGCGATCGCGACGGCCGTGCCGGTCAGCACGATCGCGGGGGTCGTGAGCACGTAGAGCGCGACCAGGGTGATCTCCTGGCGACCGATCTTCTTGCCCAGGTACTCGGGCGTGCGCCCGACCATGAGCCCGGCGATGAACACCGCCACGATCACCAGCACGAGCATCCCGTACAGACCGGAGCCGACGCCGCCCGGGGAGATCTCCCCGAGCTGCATGTTGAAGATCGCCACCCCACCCCCGGCCGCGGTCAGCGAGTCGTGCATCGAGTTCACCGCACCCGTCGACGTCGAGGTGGTCGAGGCGGCGAACAGCGCACTGGCCGCGGTCCCGAAGCGCGTCTCCTTGCCCTCCATCGCGGCACCGGCCGCAGCCGGCACGACTCCCGGACCGGCGAGCTCCGCCCACGTGAGCAGGCCGACGGCGCCGGCCCACAGCGCGCCCATCACCCCGGCGATCGCCCAGCCCTGGCGTCGGTCGCCGACCATGATCCCGAACGTGCGCGGCAACGAGAACGGGATCGCGAGCAGCAGGAAGATCTCCAGCAGGTCGCTCAGCGGCGTCGGGTTCTCGAACGGGTGCGCCGAGTTCGCGTTGAAGAAGCCGCCCCCGTTGGTGCCGATCTCCTTGATGGCCTCCTGCGAGGCGACCGGGCCGCCGAGCACGTGCTGGCTCCCGCCCGCGAGGGTCGTGATCTCGGTGTGAGCGGACAGGTTCTGGATCACGCCCATGGCGATGAGCACGACGGCGACGACGACCGAGAGCGGCAGCAGGATCCGCACGACGGTCCGCACCAGGTCGGACCAGAAGTTGCCCACCCGCCCGTCGGCGCCGGAGCGGGCCAGACCGCGGATCAGGGCGACGACCACGGCGATGCCGACGGCGGCGGACAGGAAGTTCTGCACCGCGAAGCCCGCCATCTGGAGCAGGTGACCGGCGGCGGTCTCACCCGAGTACCACTGCCAGTTCGTGTTCGTCACGAACGACACCGCGGTGTTCCACGCCCCGGCCGGGTCCATCGCGGGCGCGCCGATCGACAGCGGCAGGTGGCTCTGCAGTCGTTCCAGCCCGTAGAGGAGCAGCACCGAGACGAGCGAGAAGCCGAGCACCGACATCAGGTACATGCTCCAGCGCTGGTCCGCGTCCGGGTCGACCCGCAGCGCGCGGTAGCCCGCACGCTCCACGCGCAGGTGGCGGGTCGAGGTGAACACGCGCGCCATGTACCCGCCGAGCGGGACGTGCACCGCGGCCAGGGCGACCACGAGGACGAGGATCTGCGCGACGGCGATCCAGGGTGTGCTCATCGCGTCTTGTCCGCTCGGATCAGGGCCCGGAACAGGTACACGAGCAGCGCGGCGGTGATCACGAGACCGGCCCAGTCCTCGCCGGTCATGATCGGTCCAGCTTGCGCGCGACCAACGCGAGAGCGGCGAAGAACGCCACCGTCAGCGCCAGGAAGGCCAGGTCGGCCATGAGAGGAGCACCTCCGACGTCGGACGGCCGCGGACGGGGCCCGGCGGCCGGTGCGCACACGCGCACCACCCTGTCGTACCGCCCCCGACCCGCCCTGATCGGGGCATTGTCGAAGCCCTAGCGGTCCGCGATGCCTTCTTCACACAACCCTGACGGCGCTCCGACACCGAGGGCACATCGTGCCGGACCCGGACGGCCCTGCGCACGGGCACGTGACCTCCCCGGCTCGCGGGGCGTGCCCCGCCGGCCCGGCGGCCGTCCAGCGCGCCACTGGCGACCGCCACCGAAGTCGCGCCTAGACTCAGCCGGGTGATCTTCAAGTCAGTCGGCGACGGTCGGCCCTACCCGGACCACGGCTACGAGACGACCAAGCAGTGGTCGGAGATCGCGCCCCGCCAGGTCCGGCTCGACGAGCTCATCACGACCAAGCGCACCCTCAACCTCGACACGCTGCTCTCGGACGACTCGACGTTCTACGGCGACCTGTTCGCGCACGTCGTGGACTGGCGCGGCGTCCTGTACCTCGAGGACGGCCTGCATCGCGCGGTCCGCGCGGCCCTTCAGCAGCGTGCCGTGCTGCACGCCCGAGTCCTGGTGATCTCCTGAGATGACGACCCGCGACCCCGCCCGCCAGCGCATCCTCCGCCACCGGCACAAGCGCGAGCGTCAGGCGCTGATCTTCGGCGGCCTGATCGCCGGGCTCGCGGTGGCCGCGTTCATCGCCTCCGCGATCTTCACGGGCACGATCACACCGCCGTTCGCGCGAGGCTTCTCGACCGACGCACCGAAGGTCGCGACCGACGCACCCGTGCCGTGCCCACCGAAGGACACCAAGCCGCTGGCCTACAAGGACGTCCAGGTCAACGTGCTCAACGCCACGAAGACCGCGGGCCTCGCCGGGTCGACCGCGACGAACCTGACCGCGCGCGGCTTCACCGTGATCGGCACGGGCAACTACCCGTTGACGGTGCCGGACTCCGCGCGGATCATGTTCGGCGCCAACGGCCTCGTCGCGGCGTACACGGTGGCGGCGCAGTTCGACAAGCCGTCGCTCGTGCTCGACGCCCGGACGGACGCCACCGTGGACATCGCCGTCGGCGACCTCTTCACCAGCCTGCTGGCGCCCGACAAGATCACGATGACGCCCGACACCCCCCTCGTGGCCTACGCCGGTTGCGTGCCGATCTCCTCGATCACCCCCGCACCCGCGCCGACGGCCGACACCACCTCGGGTGCGGACGGGTCGACCGCCCCGCCGACGGGCGCCGCGGGCTGACCAGCCCCGATCCGTACGTTGGTGTGCTTTCGTGAGGGGCTGGTGTCGGGCGTTGGTGTCGGCTCGGGCGTAGGGGTGCGAGGAGTTCGCCGGTGTGCCCGGCTTGTCCACTGCGGGGTCGTTCCTGGGGCCATCGCCGGCGGGTTGTTGCGGTCGTGGCTGCGGCGTGGGCGCGTCCGGCGAGGGTCGCGGCGACGCGGGTGAGGTTGAACGCGATCGTGGCCAGAGTGGTCCAGGCGGCGTCGGCGGTGAAGACCCCTGAGGGCAGGTGGGCCGGAGGACCGTTCTTCAGGTCGGCGATGACCTGCTCGACGATGGCGTGGTCGCGGTGGTGGGCCTCGGCGTCCAGCATCGTCTCGGCGGAGTCGGTGAAGACCGCGTGGTAGCGGTAGGTGTCGAACGGTTCGCCCCGCCCGGCGCCCGCGGCGTCCGGGACCCACCCGCCGGCGAGTTCGTCGAAGACGGCCTGGGGGTAGGTGATCGCCGTCCACGTGTCGGGGTCGATCCCGGTGATGGCCTTGGTGATCTGAGGGTTGGACCGGGCGGTGAT
Source organism: Actinomycetes bacterium (assembly GCA_021778635.1). GTDB lineage: Bacteria > Actinomycetota > Actinomycetes > Actinomycetales > Cellulomonadaceae > JAJDFX01. The sequence continues at coordinate 13,855 of JAJYCD010000045.1, read as the reverse complement.
CGAGAACCGGGCCGCGGCCACCACCGGACGCTGGTAGCAGGCGGAGTCCGCGCGGACCGTGAGCATCGCGCCAGCCCCGCAGCGGCAGGCGGTGGCCACCGCGTCGGCGATCAGCCTGGGCGCCCCGTGGGCGGAGGCGACGTCGCCCTTGCGCAGCGGGACACCGGCGATGACCGGTGCGGCCAACGGTGTTGAGAGCACTGCGAGCTGGGCGTTGAGGCCCTTGACCTTGGAGTAGCCGTAAGCAGCGCCCTGCTGGGCGTCACCGTGCATCGCCTTGATCGTGTCCTCCACGTCGATCCAGGCGATCTGCTCGACCCCGGCCAGCACCGGCGTCATCGCGCCGTGCCGCAGCACGCTCACGTCCTCGAAGCTGTCCGCGCCGGCGACCATCCCCGCCACCAGCGCAGCGACCTTCCGCTGCGCAAGCGCACCGGCCGACCCAGGCACGAACAGGAACCTCGACAATTGCGGTACGGCCGGCACGATGACAGCAAGCCGGTCCGCACAGAACCCTCGACCGGCCGTCGGCGAGCATCGGACGTAGGTCCGCGTCACCTGGTGGCGAGCAGGACGCGCAGCGTTCCCAGCGCCTCGGAGACGTCGAGGTCGGGGTCGAGCAGCGCATGGAGAAACAATCCGTCGCCGATCGCCGTCACCAAGGTCGCGACCCCCTCGGCCGAGATCGTCGCCGATATCGCGCCGCGCTCCTGCTCGGCCCGCACCACCGCCACGAGCACCTTGCGGTACTCGGTGACCATGGCCCCCATCCGCTCGCGCAGCCCCTCGTCGCGCTCCGCCTCGCGGATCGCCTCGAACATGAGTCGGCCGAGGACCGCGTCCCGGTGGAGTCCGTGATCGATCTCGCTGCCGATCAGGCCGACCACGTCGTCCAGGGTCGCCTTGGCGGCGTACTCCTCGAACGGCACCGCCTGAGCGAATGCGGCCAGGCATGACTCGATGAGGAGCTCCTGCTTGCCGCGGAAGTGGTAGCTGACCGCCCCGTGCGGCACGCCGGCGCGCTCGGCCACGGCCCGCGTGGTCACCCTCCCCCAGCCCAGCTCCGCGATCAGCTCCGCTGCCGCGCGGGTCAACTTCTCTCGGGTCGCCTCTGAGGAGCGGCCGCTTCGTGGAGTGTCAGTCATCGAGATCCCCGTCTTGTCCATTTGACTTGTCCAGATGGCCAACTCGTGTCTAGTGTGGCACGCATGACCTTCTCGAGCCCTGATCTTGCCGTGCAGGCGCGCGGCCTGGTGAAGACCTTCGGCGACCTGCGTGCCGTCGACGGTGTCGACCTCGACATCCCGACCGGGAGCATCTACGGGGTGCTCGGGCCGAACGGCGCCGGCAAGACGACCGTCATCCGGATGCTCGCGACCCTGCTGCGGCCGGACGCCGGCACCGCCACGGTGTACGGCCACGACGTCAGTACCGCGTCTGCCCAGGTACGCCGTCGGATCAGCCTGACCGGCCAGTTCGCCTCGGTCGACGAGGACCTGACCTCGGGGGAGAACCTGGCGATGCTCGCCCGCCTTCACGGCTACTCCCCCGGCTCGGCACGGCAGCGTGCCGACGACCTACTCGACGCCTTCGACCTCGCCGACGCCGCGACCCGGCTCGCCGGGCAGCTGTCGGGCGGCATGCGTCGCCGGCTCGACATCGCCGCCAGCATCGTCGTCCGACCGGACCTGCTGTTCCTCGACGAGCCGACCACGGGGCTCGACCCACGCAGCCGTGGCCACGTATGGGACGTCGTACGCCGCATCGTCGCCGAGGGCACCACGGTGCTGCTCACCACCCAGTACCTCGACGAGGCCGACCAGCTGGCGGACCGGATCGCCGTGATCAACCACGGGCGCGTGATCGCGTCGGGGACTCGCGGCGACCTGAAGTCCTCCGTCGGCGCCGGCAGCATCCGGGTGCGGCTGGCCGACCCCGACCAGCGCGACCGGGCACGGTCGGTTCTGGCCGCCACGCTCGGCACCCCCGCGCACCCCGACGGCGACCCAGCGAGCCTGCGTGGCCACGTCTCAACCGACCATCCGGAGGAGTCGACCGCCATCGCACTGCGGGCGCTGTCGGAGCTCACCGGTGCCGGGATCGCCGTGAGCGACTTCTCCTACGGGCAGCCGAGCCTCGACGAGGTGTTCCTCGCGCTGACCGGCACCCCCACCGACACGACCACCGATGCTCACGCCGACGCCCTGGAGGCGACCGCATGACCGACCTGTCCATCCGACCGCCGGCGCAACCGGCCGGACCCACGTCCGCCTCGCTCACGTTCGCTTGGCGGTCTGTGCTCAAGATCAGGCACGTTCCCGAACAGCTGGGCGATGTGATCGGCATCCCGATCCTGTTCACGCTGCTCTTCACCTACCTCTTCGGCGGTGCTGTCTCCGGCTCCACCCACGACTACCTGCAGTACCTCATGCCCGGGACACTCGCCCTGGCGGTGGTGTTCGTGACCGTCTACAGCGGCGTGACCCTCAACCGCGACCTGACCACCGGCGCGTTCGACCGGTTCCGGTCGATGCCGATCTGGCGGCCCGCCCCGATCGTCGGCTCCCTGATCGGCGACCTCGGTCGCTACCTGCTCGCCGCCGGACTCGTCGTCGGCCTCGGCCTGCTGATGGGCTTCCGCGGCGCGGGCGGCGTGATCGGCGTCCTCGCGGCCGTCGCCCTGGTGATCGTGTTCGCCTCGGCGCTGTCGTGGGCCTGGATCGCGCTCGGCCTGGTGCTGCGCACCCCGACCGCGGTGATGAACCTCGGCTTCGTGCTGCTGTTCCCGCTGACCTTCCTGAGCAACGTGTTCGTGGCGCCGGCCACGATGCCCGCCTGGCTGCGCTATGTCGCGGATGCAAACCCGATCAGCCACCTGGTCACGGCCGCGCGGGCACTGATGGACGGCACCGCTGCGGGCCACGACGTGCTCGTCGTGCTCGCCACCTCGGTCGTGCTCGTCCTCGTCCTCGCGCCCCTCACCGTGGTGCTGTACCAGCGGCGCCAGTAGCGCCGGCCGCGCCGCCGATCCGCTCAGTGCTCGAGCTGCGTGGCCACGAGCTCGTCGCCGCCGGGGACGGACGCGGGGCTCACGGGCTCCGCATGCGTGCCCCGCCACGCGGCGAGACCCCGCATCAGGTGGTAGGTCCCGATCGCCGCGGCCGTGCCGAGCGCGATCCCGGCGAAGGTCAGGTTGCCGGGGGTCCAGGTGTAGTTCGCGACGCCGACGATCAGCGCGATCGCGGCGGTCGTGAGGTTCACCGGGTTGGAGAAGTCGACCTTGTTCTGCACCCAGATCCGCGCACCGAGGATGCCGATCATCCCGTAGAGCACCGTCGTCGCCCCGCCGAGCACGCCCGCGGGGATGGTCCCGATGACCGCGCCGAACTTCGGCGACATGCTGAGCACCAGCGCCGTCGCCGCTGCGACCCAGTAGGCGGCCGTCGAGTACACCTTGGTGGCCGCCATCACGCCGATGTTCTCGGCATACGTCGTGGTGCCCGACCCGCCGCCGAGCCCCGCGAGGGTCGTGGCGATACCGTCGGCGAGCAGCGCGCGCCCCGTGATCGGGTCCAGGTCCTTGCCGGTCATCGCCGCGACCGACTTCACGTGGCCGACGTTCTCGGCGATCAGGACGAACACGACCGGGACGAACAGCCCGAGCACCGCGAGGTTGAAGGTCGGCGTCGTGAACGTCGGCAGCCCGAACCAGCCCGCGGCCCGGACCGCGGTGAAGTCGACCTCGCCGCGGAGCACCGCGACGGCGTAGCCGACGAGCACCCCGACGAGGATCGAGAGCCGGCCGAGGATCCCCCTGAACAGGACCGTCACCAGGACGATCGCGAGCAGGGTCGCGAGCCCGGTGAAGGGCGCGGCGCGGAACCCGTTGGTGCACGCCTCGACGATCTTCCCGCCGACGACCGACTGGTTGCACGTGCCCCACGCGACGGGCGCGAGGTTGAGACCGATCAGCGCGACGATCGTGCCGGTGACCACCGGGGGCATCACCACGTCGATCCAGCGGGACCCCGCGAGGTGCACCACGAGACCCACCACGGCGAGCAGGAGCCCGGTCACCATGACACCGCCGAGGGCGACCGACTTCCCACCGGTCGCGGTCGCCGCGAGGATCGGCGCGATGAACGCGAAGCTCGAGCCGAGGTAGCTCGGCACCCGGTTCCCGGTGATCAGCAGGAACGTCACGGTGCCGACCGCGGAGAAGAACAGCGTGGTGGCCGGCGAGAACCCGGTGAGGATCGGCACCAGGAACGTCGCACCGAACATCGCGACGACGTGCTGCATGCCGATGCCGATGGTGCGCGGCCAGCTGAGTCGCTCGTCCGGATTGACGACGGCGCCAGGTGCGACGGTGCGGCCGTCACCGTGGGTGCGCCAACCGATGCTCATGGGGATCCCCTCGTGTGTATCGTGTGGGCTCCCGGCGGCCGGTCCATGCCGACGCGTCCGCTTCGCTGCAGGTGGCCCGGGGGCACCTTAGCGACCCAGCGGACTCACATGTTCCCGTGGGATGATTCCCGCAGCCGTGTCGTCATCGCGATCGATGCGCCCGACCGAGCGAGGTGCGAGTGTCCGAGTCCAGCAGCGGCTACCCGCCGCCGGGATCGATCGTGACGTACTCGACCCGACCGACGAACGTCGTCGCGATCGTCAGCCTGGTGGCCGGCGTCTGCGGCTTCAACGTCCTCCCGTTCTTCGGCTCGGTCATCGCGGTCGTCGCCGGCCACAAGGCGCGCGCCCAGATCGCGCGGACCGGTGAGGGCGGCGGCCGGCTCGCCACCGTCGGGCTCTGGCTCGGGTATGTCGGGCTCGTGCTGGTCGTCGCCGTCGTCGTCCTGTTCATCGCCTTCGTCACCGTGCTCCGCACGAGCAGCTCGGCGCCCGCCCTCTCCCCGTCGACGGCAGGATGATCGGATGACCCGCCTGATCCGGTCCCGCACCGCACTCTGGGTGGCGTTCGCCGTCGTCCACCTCTGGCTGATCTTCGTCGGCGTGTTCTACATCCGCGTCTCGACCTTCGGGGACGTCGACCTCTACCGGCGCTGGGCGGAGTCCGGCCTGCTGTTCGGCATCTGGCCCGGCCTCGACGGCTCGTGGGTGTACCCCGTGGGCGCCTGGCTGCCGATCCTCATCCCGGCGGCGGTCTCGATCACCTCGCCGATCGCCTACGCGCTCGGGTGGTCGGCCCTCGTCACGGTGCTCGATGCCGTGACCGTCCGCGCGCTCAGCAACGCATCCGCACGTGACCGTCTGGCGGGCCGCGCCGTCGCACCGGCGGACACGTCGGAGCTCGACGAGCGACCCGAGTGGTACGCGGACCTGCCGGCCGGGCTCGACGGCATGCTCGGCGCCTGGGGGTGGCTCGCGTTCGTCGCCGCGCTCGGACCGGTGGCCCTCGGTCGCCTCGACAGCATCATCGCGCCGCTCATGGTCCTGGCCCTCCTGGCCGCGTTCCGACACCCCCGCACCGCGAGCGCCCTGCTCACCGCCGGGGCGTGGATCAAGGTCGCCCCGGGCGCCCTGCTGATCGGCCTGGCCGCCGCGGCGAAGCGACCGATCCGCGACGTCGTCGTCCCCGCGGCAGCGGTCACCGCCGTGGTCGTCGCCGTGACGGCGGCCGCAGGAGGTCTCCCGTTCCTCACGGGTTTCCTGGGAGACCAGGGCTCCCGCGGCCTGCAGGTCGAGGCGGTCGCGGCGACGCCGTGGCTGCTCGCGGGCCTGTTCACCCACGCCGTGCGGATCGCCTACAACCCGCAGATCATCACGTTCGAGATCACCGGGCCCGGGACGGAGACGGCCGCCTCCGTGCTGAACCTCGTGCTCGTGCTGGTCGTCGCCGCCGTCGCGGTGCTGCTCCTGGTGGCCCGCCGACGCGGGGTGGACGTCCTGCTCCCGGGCGCGCTCGCGCTCGCGGTGACGCTGATCGTCACGGACAAGGTCGGCTCGCCGCAGTACATGACGTGGATCGCGCCGGCGGTCGCGGTCGCCATCGCGACGCGGACACCGGGTCCGTGGTTTCGGATCGGCTGGCTGATGCTCGGCATCGGGGTGGCGACGCAGATCGTGTACCCGTGGCAGTACAGCCACATGCTGGGTGGCAACCCGGTCGTCACGCTGATCCTCGCCGCGCGGAACGGGGCCTTGGTCGTGCTGCTCGTCATGTCCCTGCTGATGCTCGTCCGGGCCGCGCGGCAGGCGCGTGCCGCCGCCGAGGTCGAGACGGGCGTGCGACGGATGGCCTCGGCCACGCGAGCATGACGACGGCGCTCCTGGACGTCGTCGACTGGCGCCGTCGGGTCTTCGCCCTGTACCAGCAGGTGCGGGAGCGCGCCGCCGACGACCCGGCCGCCGCGCACGCGCTCTGGTGCACGGTGCGCGACGACCTCGTCGGCCACCACCCGGCGAGCCCGCTCCCGCCGAGCGCCCGCGAGCACTTCACCGGGTTGCGCGTCCTGCCCTACGACCCGGCCTACCGCTTCGAGGTCGAGATCGAGCCCGCCGTCGCACCGCCGGCAGAGTCGCGAGCCGGCGGGACCGTCGTACCGACCGCACCGGCGTCCGTCCGCGCGGCGGTGGGCGGCGCGGTCGGCGCACCGAGCCAGGAGCCGGGCTCCGGTCCGCTCGTCGACCCGACCGGACCGGACGGCGCGATCCGGTTCGCTCGCGTCGGGCGGATCGTCCTGCCCGGCCTCGGTGGGCTCGACGTGTGGTCGCTCCGGTCGTACGGGGGTGGGCTGTTCCTGCCCGTCAAGGACGCGCTCGCGGGCGACCGCACGTACGGCGGCGGCCGGTACCTGCTGGACACCGTCAAGGGGGCGGACCTCGGCACGTCGCACGACGGGACGCTCGTGGTGGACCTCAACTTCGCGTACAACCCGTCGTGCGCGTACGACCCGGCGTGGACGTGCCCGTTGCCGACGGCGGGCAACGTCCTCGTGGGTGCGGTGCCCGTCGGTGAGCTCGTCCCCGCGCAGGCTCAGTGACCTCGTCCCCGCGCCCGCGACGCAGCGCGTCGGAGGCACCGGCCAGCGCCGGCGACCCGAGCGCTACGTCGCGCTGATGACGCTCGTGAGCAGCAGACCGGCGACCACGACAGCGAGGCCGACGCGGTAGCTGATGAAGACCACCAGGCTGTGGTGGGCGACGAGTCGCAGCAGCCAGGCGATCGACGCGTACGCGACCACGAGGCTGACGAGGGTCGCGAGGATCGTCGGTGCCCAGCCGACCGACGCGCTGATGGCCTTCGCCTGGGTGAGCCCCTCGTAGGCGCCGGCGGCCGTCAGGGCCGGGATCGACAGGAAGAACGACAGCCGGGTCGCCGAGACCCGGTCGAGGTCGCGGAACAGGCCGGCGCTGATCGTCGTGCCCGAGCGCGAGACGCCCGGGACCAGGGCGATGCACTGCATGAGGCCGATGACGAGCACGTCCTTGAGGTTGGTCGCGGACTCCGGTCGGTTCTGCCGGCCGACCTTCTCGGCCGCCCACATCACGACGCTCCACCCGACCAGCGAGACGACGACGACCCACAGGTTCCGCAGGCTCCCGGTGACGAGGTCCTTGCCGAGGAACCCGACGATCCCGATCGGGATCGACCCGATGATCACGAACCACGCCATCCGGTAGTCCGGATGACTGCGCTCGGACGGGTTCGCCAGCCCGCGGACCCACGCCGCGATCAGCCGCCCGATGTCACGCCGGAAGAAGATGATCACCGCGATGATCGCGCCGACCTGGATGATCGCGGTGAACGCCGTGACGCCGGCGTCGTCGACCTTCAGGCCGAGCAGCTTCTCGACGATCGTCAGGTGGCCGGTGCTGGACACCGGCAGGAACTCGGTGACGCCTTCGACGATGCCCAGCAACAGTGCGTAGAAGAAGTTCATCCCAGGAGTCCTCGTCACAGGTCGTCGCTGATGGTGGGCCGGGCCGGGCCCGGGCACACGGGACCCCGCCCCGCGACGGTGACAGTACCAAGGGTTGCGAGGCGAGAGCGGACGGTGCAGCCGGGGTTTCATCTGCTGTTCATGTCCGTCCCGCTCAACGATCCGGCGCGGCAGTCGACGAGGACGTCGTGAGCCCCGACATCGCGCGACGGAACCGGCCCGGGACCGCGAACGGCCCCACCGACGCGGTGGCATGGGACGGCCCGGACTCGACCGACGCGTCCGGCGGCGTGCTCGGCGAGATCGCGGTGCCCGCCGTGCTCGTGCCGGGTTCCTGCCGCACCACCGAGGTCGACGAGCTGTTCCGGCGCGACGGCTCGCTTCGGTGCGTGGTCCTCGAGACCGCGGACCGCCCGGTGCTCGTCGATCGAGCGGCCTTCGAGGCGGCGCTGACCGGTCGGCTGGGCTATGGGCGACTGCTGCACTCGCGCCGCGCCGTCGTGGAGATGGTCAGCGAGGAGACCCTCGTCATGCCGCACGACGCGTCGATCGCTGCCGCCGGTGCCGCGGTCCTCGCACGGCGCAGCCCAGGGACCGTAGCCGACGCGGTCGTCGTGCGGATGTCGGACGGCCGGCTGGGCGTCGCGCACGTCTCGACGATCTTCGAGCGCCTCGCGCAGGACTACGCCTACCAGTCGCTGCACGACCCTCTGACCCATCTGCCGAACCGGCTGTACCTCATGGAGCAGTTCCACCAGTCGTCCGGCGACGAGTGGTCGGGCATCCTGTTCGTCGACCTGGACCGCTTCAAGGACGTCAACGACGAGCTCGGGCACGGCGCGGGCGACCAGGTGCTGTCCCAGTACGCCGAGCGGCTCCGCGCGTCGTGCCGCAGCAACGACGTCGTCGCGCGCCTGGGCGGGGACGAGTTCGCCGTCCTGACCGCAGCCCCGTTGAGCCCCGCCCAGACTCTCGCCCTCGCCGAGCGCCTGGTCCTCGAAGCCGCGGCGCCGTTCACCGTCACCGTGACCGACCCGCGAGGATCCGTCGTCGAGCACCGCGTGACGATCGGTGCGAGCGTGGGCGTCGCGCACGCGGACCGGTCGCGACCTGACGGGAGGATGCCCTCCCTGGACGTCCTCCTCAAGCATGCCGACGTCGCGATGTACCGCGCCAAGGAGCACGGCCGCGGGCGGACCTCGAGCTACGACTCCACGACGGGCGCCGGGCGTGACACCGCGACCACGACGCACGCCCGTCGGCACCTCGAGCGCCGGCTCCGGGAGGCGATCGCCGACCACTCCCTGTCGCTGCACTACCAGCCGCTCGTCCAGCTCCCGTCCGGCCGCGTGTCCGGTGTCGAGGCGCTGGCCCGTTGGCACGATCCCGAGCTGGGCGACGTCCCGCCGGACCGGTTCATCCCGGTCGCGGAGGAGTCGGGCCTGATCATCGACCTCGGCGCGTGGGTGCTGTCCATGGCGTGCCGTCAGGCGGCCGGATGGGCCTCGGGCACCGGCGAGGACCTGAGCGTCGCGGTGAACGTCTCACCGGTCCAGCTCGCGCAGCCCGGGTTCCTCGACGTCGTCGTGCGCGCGCTCGCCGACGCCGGCCTGCCGGCCCGCCGTCTGTGCCTGGAGATCACCGAGACGACCGAGATCGCCGACGTCGCGGACTCGGTGCGTGTGCTCGGCGAGCTGCGGCAGCTCGGTGTGCGCGTCGCGCTGGACGACTTCGGCACCGGGCACTCGTCGCTCACGATGCTGCGGACGCTACCTCTCGACATCGTGAAGATCGACCGGTCCTTCGTCGAGAAGGTCGCCCGTGGCTCGCAGGACGCCGTCCTCGTCCGGCTCGTCATCGACACCGCGCACACCCTGGGGCTCGAGGTCTGCGCCGAGGGCGTCGAGACGGCCGACCAGGCCCGACAGCTCCTGTTCATGGGCTGCGACTCCGCGCAGGGGTGGTTCTTCGGCATGCCGGAACCGGCGTCCGACCGCTTCAGCGAGGCACTCGCCGCGGCGTCGCCCGTCGTGGACCCGTCGCTCCCGCCACCCGTGCCGCTCGGCGCCGCGGACGAGCTCGTCGTGGTCACGGCGAGCGACCGGACGATCACCTACACGTCGTCCACGTGCGCGGCGATCCTGGGGTGGCGGCCGCAGGACCTGCTGGGCACCTCCGTCGTCGATCACCTCCACCCAGAGACCCTTGCGCGGATCGAGCGGGGTGAGACGGTCACCGCGCTCCACGTCGACGGCCGCGCCACCCACCGGGTCCGGCACCGGGACGGCAGCTACCGCTGGTTCGACACTCGGTCTCAGTCGCTGCGGGACGACTCCGGCACGCTCACCGAGGTGCTGTTCTCGAGCCGCGACGTCACGTTGACCGTCGAGACCCAGGACGCCCTGGTGGACGCGGAGGCGAAGTTCCACCACGTGTTCGACGACGCTCCGACCGGGATGGCCCTGACCGGGCTCGACGGGCGTCTCCTGCGTGTCAACGACGCCTTCGCCCGGCTGCTCGGCCGACCCGCTGCCGCGCTGATCGACTGCGCGATCGCGGAGCTGACCCACCCCGACGACCGACCCGCGCAGGACGCCGATCTCGCGCGGTTGCGGACCGGTCGCGCGCGCTCGCACGACACGCCGCGCCGCTACCTCCATCACGACGGGAGCACGGTGCCGACCCGGGTGACGATCGCCGTGATCGCCGATCGTCGCGCGCAGCCGGCGTACCTGATCAGCCACGTCGTACCGGCGCCGCGCCGTGGGCAGATCTGCTGATCCTTGAGGGCGTCGCCGACCCCCGAACTCACCGACGGCGGCGTCGCCCGCCCGCCCTCGAGGGTCGGGCGGGCGACGCCGCCGTCGAGAGGAGCTCAGCTGCGGCCGACGTACTCCTCGCTCGCGATGATGCCTCCGATGATGGTCTCGTCCCGTCCCCCGGCCTGCAGGATCCTTACCCACGTGGCCTGTCCGGACGGGTCGAGGTCACGACCCAGCAGATGCTGGTAGTGCTCGTTGACCACGGTGGCGAGGTGCTCGGTCGAGAGCAGGAAGCCCATGGCGACGTCGCGTCGGGACGCACCGTTGCGGAGGAGCTGCGTCCACCCGGCCACCTCGCTCGCCGCCGCCGACCGGTCAAGGACGTCCGCGTACAGGCTCGCGACCCAGCCGCTGTCGGTCGAGCCGGCTCGGGCGTAGTACTCCGGTGACCCGACGAATCCTGCCTCCATCTGGGAGAGGGTCCATCCGCGGTTCAGCACCCCCAGCCACGTCGCCATGCCGCCCGCGTCCGGCTGACGATCGAGGTACCGCTGGTAGGAACCGGCGATGAGCCGCGCCCGGTACTCCGCGCTGTTGGTGATGGCGTCGGACACCGCCGCCCGCGGGGTACCGCTCTGCAACGCGGACATCCAGGTCGCCAGACCCTGCGGATCGGGCATCCGGTTGAACAGGTCGGAGTACACGCGCTCGATGTACTGCTCGAGCTGGGTACCCGGGGTGACGACGGCCGACCGGGCCGACGTCGGGCCGGTGCCGGCCGCGCTGGTGGCCACGACATCGAAGGTGTAACCGGTGCCGTTGACGAGCCCTGTGACCGAGACACGCGTGACCGCACCGGGCACGTGGACAGTCTGGATCGCGGTCGTGCTCGCGCCGACGTACACGGACACCAGGTACTCGGTGACGACCGCAGTCCCGGACACCGCCCAGGTCACGTCTGCCGAGGCGTTGCCCGCGACCGCGGAGACCGCCGAGACCTCCGCAACCGCTGGCGCCGTGGTGTCGTCGCCCGCCTCCGGCGGCTTCTGGCCGTGGGACTCGGGGGCGGACACGGACACGACGAGCGGCTCGAGCGTGTTCCCGCCCTGCAGGCGGACGTCGAAGGAGTAGCTGCCCACCAGCGCTCCCACGACGACCGTCGCGTACCAGGTCACCGGGGTGTAGCCGGGTACGAGGGTGGCGTCCCAGGTACCCACCAGCTGGCCGTCGGTGTTCAGCGTCAGGCCCAAGGGCACCATGTCGCTCCCGTTGCTGGCGTAGATCGTCACGTCTCCGGCCTGGGTGACCTCGGTCTCCGGCGTCGTCGCGTCGTCGCCGGGGCCGGTCACGGTCAGCGCGAGCCGACCGGTGCCCGCCGTGGGCGAGTAGACCTGCAGCGGGATCGTCATCGCCACTCCTTGGGTGGCGAGCTTCGGAAGGGGGTCTCCCCACAGCACCGTCGCGGCTTTGGCGTTGACGGTGATCGTGCCGGTCTCCTGGGCCAGGACCGTCGCCGGGGCGCCGAGGTCGACCAGCTCGAGCGTGATGCCGTAGGCGCCGACGGGTGCGCCGTCGGCGACCGTGACGTCGAACGTCGTGGAGACGTTGTAGCCCGGGGCCACCGGGAAGCCGGCGTCGGGACCCCACGTCCCGACGAGGTTGGCGGCTCCGTCCACCGTGAACGGCACGGCCTGGCCGTCAGCAACGGCGATCGCGGTCACGTCACCTGCCGCGAGGGCAGCATCGGCGTCGATCGTGATGCGCAGCTGCGCGTTGTCGATGAGGTCGCCACCCCAGGGGTTGAGGAGCGATGCGGTCATCTGGAAGGGATAGGACTGGAACACGTTCGCCGGCAGCGTGCCGAGGTCGACCGCCGGGTCGTGGATCGCCTTCAGCTGAGCCTCGGTGGTGTCCACACCGGGGACGTCCATGTAGAAGCCGGGGATGAAGGTGTTGTCAGGGATGAAGTTGCACAGCGCCCGGACGTCGTCGGCCAGCTGCGCGAACGCCGTGATACCGGTCAGCGTGCGGTTGCCGATCGGGCCGTCGGACAGGTTCGTGAAGGGGACCACGTCGGTGATCCTGCTGACCTTCCACGTGAGCGACGGCACATCAAGCCAGGTGACGCTGCCCTTGAAGGTCTGCGAGCGGTTGTAGGTGAAGCCGGCGTAGTCGACGAACTGCTCACCGGTCGTCATCTGGGTACCCGCGCTGTCGGGGTTCTCAGACCTCACGAAGTCCACGCCCCAGGGCGACACGTACTCCGGCACCGGCGGCGTCACCGTGGAGTCGGCCGACGGCGGGAACCCGATGATCCGGTTGTAGTACTCGACGGCGTCGATGGTGAGCGGTGTGGACTTGCTCGCCGCCGCACCGAGGTTCATCGCGGCCAGCTCCCAGGCGTCGAACCGGCTGTTCGACCCGGGGCCGCCGACCGGTCCGATCGAGGCCGGCGGGCCGGGAATGGTGGTCGGGCTGGTCGGAAGCCCGGGGATGGTGCCGGTCTTCATCAACGACTGGTAGATCGCCGCGTTCTCGGGCGACGCGTCGATGGGGGTGCCGTCATTGCTGATCCGACCGGTCGACTCCAGGCTGATGGAGGTCGCAAGCAGGAACTTGGTCGTCACGTCGCCGAGCTTGGTCTCGAGCACCGTGTCCGCCGTGCGGGCGAGGTTCAGCCGTTCGAGCTCGACCTCGGAGACGAGCATGGCGTACTGCGGCTGCGGGTCGCAGGCCCCGGTGAACGTGGCCGGCAACGGACCTGCTTCGATCCACGCGCCCTGCAGCGGGATGACCCAGACGGCTCGGCCGTCGACCGGGTTCGTCGACGCCGTCACCCCGGGAACCTGGTCGTAGGACACCGGCTGCACGCAGTACTCGGTGGTCGCGGTGGTCTCGGTCGTGGCAGGAACGACGTACTTCTTCAGGATGGGTGCCCCGGTCACGTCGCGCAGGGCGATCACCAGGTCGGAGTAGACCGATCCGGTCGTGGTTCCGCCGCCGCCACCGCCGCCACCGCCACCGCCAGCACCACCGCCGCCAGCACCGCCACCGCCGCCGTGTGCGCCGCCGCCCCCACCACCGGGGCCGGCCGCCCAGGCCGTGGGGGACAGCAGCATGAGTGCGGCAGTCGCGCCGGCCAACATCGACCCGCGACGCGTTCGTCTCTTCAGGGTGCCTCGATCAGCGGTC
>JAJYCD010000138.1 GCA_021778635.1 Actinomycetes bacterium | reverse complement strand
CAACGAGCTGTGGCCGGTCTACACCGGGTACACCGGGCTCCCGCCGGCGAAGTTCGTGCACGCCGGTCCGGGGCGGCTCGGGCACGCCGCGGACTCGATCGTCTCGCCCGGCGTGCTCGTCTCCGGCGCGACGGTCTCGGGTTCGGTCCTCTCGCCCTGGGTGTACCTGCACTCCTGGGCGCAGGTGACCGACTCGGTGCTGCTCGACGGGGTTCAGGTCGAACGGTACGCGCAGGTCCACCGCGCGATCCTGGACAAGAACGTCGTGGTGCCCGAGCGTGCCCGGATCGGGCTCGACCACGATCACGACCGCGCGCGCGGGTTCACGGTGACGGAGAGCGGCATCACCGTCGTCCCGAAGGGCACGATCGTCTCGGTCGACTGACCGGGGCGTGGGTGGTCCGGCTCATGGGTGACCGAGATCCGGTCGCCGCCGAGCCGGACCGCCCGCCTCGCACTACCCTTCGCGGCGTGAGCAACGCGACGCCCGACGTGCCCGGCACCCGGACCAGCCCCCGGGGCATCCTGCTCGCCGGACCACGGCACCTGGTCGTGACGGACGTGGACTCGACGTTCATCACGGCCGAGGTGATCGAGCTCCTCGCCGCCCGTGCCGGGTCGCAGGACGAGGTCGCGCACATCACCGAGCGGGCGATGCGCGGCGAGCTCGACTTCGCCGCCTCGTTGCACGAGCGCGTCGCGACCCTCGCCGGTCTGCCCGTCTCGGTGTTCGACGACGTGCTCGCCGAGCTCCGCCTGTCGCCCGGTGCCCGCGAGCTCGTCGCCACGCTCGCCGCGGCCAGGTGGCCGCTCGCACTCGTCTCCGGCGGGTTCCACGAGGTCGTCGACCGGCTCGCGGCCTCGCTCGGGATCACCCTGACACGCGCGAACCGCCTCGAGGTCGTCGACGGACGACTCACGGGCCGCGTGCGCGGACCGGTCGTCGACCGCGCCGGCAAGGCCGCCGCGCTCCGCGAGTTCGCCGCGATCGCCGGGATCGACCTCGCGCGCACGATCGCGATCGGCGACGGTGCCAACGACCTCGACATGCTCGCGGTGGCCGGCATCGGTGTCGCGTTCCGGGCGAAGCCCGCTGTGCGCGCCAGCGCCGACCTCTCGTGGGACGGTCCCCTCGACGAGGTCCTCGACCTGGTCGCGCGCACCCTCCTGGACACCGGGACGGCGCCGCCCACGCGCACGTAGACGGCGCGCCTGGGCCGCGACGGTGCCCCGCCCCGGCGCGGCACGCGCTCCGCGACCGCTCGGACGCGCGACGTCAGTGCGCCGCGGCCACGACTCGGGTCAGTCGACCGCTCTGCGGGCCGAGCGTCCGCCACGGTCCGGCCGTCTCGACGACGCTGAACGTCGCCGTCGGGACGCCCGCGCGCGCACGCGCGACCGCGGCGGCGTCCGACCCGTCTCCGGCGAGCGTGGCCGCGGTGCGGGACATCGTCGGCTCGTGCCCGACGACGAGCACCGTCCGCACGCCCTCGTCGAGCTCCCTCACGATCTCGAGGAGGTCGTCGACCCCGGCGACGTAGATCGACTCGTCGACCCGGACCTCGATGCCGTCGACCCCGAGTGCACCCCGACTCAGCTCCCAGGTCTGCCGGGTGCGCAGGGAGCTCGAGCACAGGACGAGGTCGGGCCGGAGCCCGGCCGCCACCAACGCGAGGCCGACCTGACCGGACTGACGACGTCCGACGAGTGCGAGCGGCCGCTGGGCATCGGAACGGTCGGCACCACCGAGCTGCTCGGCCTTGGCGTGGCGGAGCAGGACGAGCCGACGGACGTCAGAGGAGGCTGGCACGCCTCCTAGAGTCCCATTGCGTGGACGCCGCCGTCGACATGCACGATCTCCCCGGTGGTCGCCGGGAACCAGTCGGACAGCAGCGCGGCGACCGCGCGCGCGGCGGGCTCGGCATCCGTCATGTCCCAGCCGAGCGGCGAGCGGTCGGACCAGCCGCCCTCGATCTCCTCGAAGCCGGGGATCGACTTGGCCGCGGTCGTGCGGATCGGCCCGGCGGACACGAGGTTCACCCGGACGCCCTCGGGGCCGAGGTCCCGGGCGAGGTAGCGCGCGGTCGCCTCGAAGGCGGCCTTCGCGACTCCCATCCAGTCGTAGACCGGCCACGCGTAGCGCGCGTCGAAGGTGAGTCCGACGATCGACGAACCCCGCACGAGCAGCGGTCGGGACGCCACCGCGAGCGACTTGAGCGAGTACGCCGAGATCTCGAGGGCCGTGGCGACATCGGGCCACTGCGCCGACAGGAAGTTCCCACCGAGCACCGACTGCGGGGCGAACCCGATCGAGTGCACGACGCCGTCGAGGTGGTCGACGTGAGCACGGACCGCGTCCGCGAGCGCGTCGAGGTCGTCGTCGGAGGTCACGTCCAGCTGGACGACCGGGGCCTCGACCGGGAGCCGGCGGGCGATCGCCTGCGTCAGCCGCATCTGCCGCCCGAACGACGTCAGGACGACCTCGGCACCCTGATCCTGCGCCAGACGTGCCACGTGGAAAGCGATCGAGCCCTCGGTGAGGACGCCGGTGACGAGGAGCTTCTTGCCGTCGAGCAGACCCATGTGCTGACTTCCATTCGGTTCGAGACGGGACGAGGAACGAAGACGAGACCGGACGGCGGTCAGCGGCGGGTCGGTGGCCGGCCGTCGAACGACCGACGACCCGGTCTGTGCGCGATCAATGGCCCATGCCGAGACCACCGTCGACGGGGATGACCGCGCCGCTGATGTACGCGGCGGCGTCCGACGCCACGAACTCGACCACGGCAGCGACCTCGGCCGGCTGCGCGAAGCGGCCGGCCGGGATCGCGGCGAGGTACGCCTCGCGGCGCTCCTTCGGCAGCGCACCCGTCATCGCGGTGTCGATGAAGCCGGGGGCGATGACGTTGGCCGTGATGCCCCGGCCGCCGAGCTCGCGCGTGATCGATCGCGCCATCCCGACGAGACCGGACTTCGACGCGGCGTAGTTGACCTGGCCGGCACCGCCGTAGAGACCGACGACGGAGGAGATCAGGACGATCCGGCCTCGGCGCATCCGGATCATCCCCTTGGAGGCGCGGCGGACGCACCGGAACGTCCCGGTGAGGTTCACGTCGAGCACCTCCTCGAACTCCTCGTCCGTCATCCGCAGCAGAAGCTGGTCGCGGGTGATCCCGGCGTTCGCGACCAGGACCTCGACAGGTCCGTGAACGGCCTCGACCTGGCCGAACGCCGCATCCACGGCGCCGCTGTCGCGGACGTCGGCGATCACCCCGAGGACACCGTCCGGGAGCTCACCACCGCGGTACACGGTCGCAACCTTGTCGCCGGCCGCGACGAAGCGCTCGGCGATGGCGCGACCGATGCCGCGGTTCGCGCCGGTGACGAGAACGCTGCGTGGCTCCACCACGGTCCTCCCAAGGGGTTGTCGACGGTCTCCGGTCGGGGCGGCACCGTCAGGCACGCCCGGAGCGCTCGACCGACGGTATCCGACAACGATCATCGACCGGGGGACCCGCGACGCCTAGGTTCCTCGGCCGCAGTTGTCCGATCTGCACAACGGACCGCCGGCGATGCCGAGGCGTCGTGCGACCCGGACCCTCGTGGTCGGTAAGGCAGGGCTAAAATCTGGGGGTGAGCAGGCCCCGCCCCAGGACGTCCGGGCCCGACGAGGTGCACAGCATCACGGCTGCGCCGTCGCCGTTGGCCGAGGACCAGTCGCGCCGTGAGCGCCGGTACCTGGTGCAGATGGGGATCCGGGTCGTGGCGTTCCTGCTCGTCGTCCTGCTCTGGCACCGCATCCCGGCCTGGATCAGCTGGCTGCTCGTCACGACCGCGGTCGTGATGCCCTATGTCGCCGTGCTCCTCGCCAACGCCGGCCGCGAGCGCCGCGAGACGAGCACGGTGCTCATCGACCCGCGTGCTCTCGGCGCGCGCCCCGACGGCGTCGGGAAGGACCCGCGGCATGACTGACGACCTCTCCCACGACCGTGTCGACGACCTCGTGTGCAGCGCGCGAGGCTGTCGTCGCGACGCGACCTGGGGACTGCTCTGGAACAACCCGCGGCTGCACTCCCCCGAACGACGCAAGGTCTGGCTCGCCTGCCCGGATCACCGCGAGCAGCTCGAGCAGTTCCTCGGCGTCCGCGGCTTCCACCGGTCCACCATCCCGGTGGGCGAGCTCGACGCCCCGTCGGGCCGATGAACGCAGGCCACCGGAGGGCAGTCGGGCTCGTGCTCGTCGCGATCGTGCTCGCGGTCGGGTGCACCCTCGCGGGCCGTTGGCAGTGGGGTCGCCACGTGACGGTCGACGCCGAGATCGCAACCGTCGAAGCCAACTACCACGCCCGCGCCGTCCCGATCGAGACGGTGCTCCCGCAGCTCGACACCCCGCTGACCGACGCGCAGGTGTGGACGCGCGTCTCTCTCACGGGTCACTACCTCGCGAGCGGCACGGTCCTGCTGCGCAACCGCCCGGTCGACAGCGAGTCCGCGTTCCACGTCCTCGTCCCGTTCCAGGAGGACTCGCCGGACGGCCCCGGACCCGTGCTCGTCGTGGACCGCGGCTGGATCCCGCTCTCGACGACCGAGGAGAGCCCGTCAGCAGCACCGGCACCACCGGCAGGCCGCGTCACGATCACGGTCCACCTGCGTCAGCAGGAGCCCACCTCGACCAGGACCGCACCACCGGGGCAGGTGCAGACCATCGCGGTCCGTCAGGTCCTCGACGTGGGCGGGATCGCGGCGAACGTCGCGGCCTACGACGTCTTCGGCGGGCTCGACACCGAGACCCCCGCGCCGGCCACGCCGATCTCTGCGCTACCGGCGCCGAGCACGGACCCCGGTTCGCACCTGTCGTACGCGTTCCAGTGGTGGACGTTCGCGCTCGGTGCGCTGGTCGGGTTCGGTCGGATGGCGCTCCGCGAGGCGCGAGGCGAGGGGCCAGGGACCGGCGATCGTCCCGCGCGACCCCCGCGTCAGGTCCCCGCGAGCGTCGCGCGCCGAGGACCGTCCGCGGAGGACGTGGAGGACGCGCTGATCGACGCCCAGCTCGGCCACTGATCCGGCACCGCCACAAGCGGGTGATCGGGGCGTCTCGGGCGCCGACAGGTCACGCGAGCGAGATCAGGTCCAGGTAGTCCGGGCCGAACAGGTCCTCGTCGCCGTCGGGCAGGAGCACGACCCGCTCGGGGTCGAGCGCCGCGACCGCACCCTCGTCGTGGCTGACCAGCACGACGGCGCCCTTGTAGCCGCGCAGCGCCGCCAGGATCTCCTCGCGGCTCGCAGGATCGAGGTTGTTCGTGGGTTCGTCGAGCAGCAGGACGTTCGCCGACGAGACGACGAGCGCGGCGAGGGCGAGCCGGGTCTTCTCCCCACCGGAGAGCACCTTCACGGGCTTGTCGGCGTCGTCACCGGAGAACAGGAAGGACCCGAGCACCGAACGGACCTGCGTGTCGGTGAGGTCGGGCGCCGAGGTGCGCAGGTTCTCCACGACCGTGCGGTCGAGGTCGAGGGTCTCGTGCTCCTGCGCGTAGTACCCGAGCTTGAGACCGTGGCCGGGCCGGACCTCGCCGGTGTCCGGGGTGTCGAGGCCCGCGAGCATCCGCAGCAGCGTCGTCTTGCCCGCGCCGTTGAACCCGAGCACCACGACGCGACTCCCCCGGTCGATCGCCAGCCCGACGTCGGTGAAGACCTCCTGGGACCCGTAGGACTTGCTGAGCCCGATCGCGGTCAGCGGCGTCTTGCCGCACGGCGCCGGCTCGGGGAACCGCAGCCTCGCGACCTTGTCCGAGACCCGCGCCTCGTCGAGCGACGAGAGCATCCGCTCGGCCCGACGCGCCATGTTCTGCGCGGCGACCGCCTTGGTCGCCTTCGCTCGCATCTTGTCGGCCTGGGCCAGCAGCACGGCAGCCTTCTTCTCGGTGTTCGCTCGCTCGCGCCGACGACGCTTCTCGTCGGTCTCGCGCTGCAGGATGTAGGCGTCCCAGCCGAGGTTGTACTGGTCGAGCTCGCCGCGGTTCGCGTCCAGGTGGAAGACCTTGTTGACCGTCGCACGGAGCAGGTCGACGTCGTGGCTGATCACGATGAGCCCGCCCGCGTAGC
>JAJYCD010000044.1 GCA_021778635.1 Actinomycetes bacterium | reverse complement strand
GCAACGGCGACTGGGAGCTCGTCGTCATCCGTCATGGCCGCCTCGCCGGCACCGCCGTCGTCGCCGGTCGGGTCGATCCCCGGCCGGCGATCGAGTCGCTGAGACTCGCTGCGGAGCACGTCGATGCGCCAACGGCGCCGGCGTGCGCGGCCCACCCGGAGGAGACCGACCTGCTGATCGCGTGGCTCGGGCGTCCCGGGGTCCGGCTCGTGACGGTCGACGCAACGCTCAGCTGTCCGATCACCGGCGCCGAAGCGTTCCTCACGCCCGGGAGGACCGCCGAGGCGGTGGCGCAGGCAGATCGGGACCGAGCCCGTCACGACATCGACGTCGTCGGCGCGGCATGATGACCCCATGCTGACCGCCATCGTGCTCATCCACACCGCTGCCGACCGCATCCCGGAGGTCGCGACCGCGATCGCCGAGGTCCCGCACGTCAGCGAGGTCTACTCGGTGACCGGCGAGGTCGACCTGATCGCGCTGGTCCGCGTCCGTGAGCACGAGCAGCTGGCCGACGTCATCGCGGACCAGATCAGCAAGGTCGAGGGGGTCGAGCGGACCGAGACCTTCATCGCCTTTCGCGCGTACTCCAAGAACGACCTGGCGGCAGCCTTCGCTCTCGGCCTGGAGGACTGACGGCCTGGAGGACTGACCGCCTGGTGGACTGACCGCCTGGTGGACTGAAGACCACGGCTGACGAGCGACCCTCGGCCATCGGCTCCGATCTCCACGGTCCACCCGTCAGACGGGTCACGCAGACGACGCGGCGACCCATCGATCGAGCACCGCTGCGGCAGCCCCCTCGTCGATCGCACGAGCGGCGTGCTCGGTCGCCGCGTGCAGGCGCGCCACGAGCTCGCCGTGGTCCGTGCCCGGGAGTCGACCGTCGGCGACGAGCGCTGCCGCCGCGTTGAGCAGGACCGTCTCGCGGACCGGACCCGGCTCACCCGCCAGCAGTCGTCGGGCAACCCCGGCGTTGTGCTGCGCGTCCGCGCCGCGCAGGTCCGCGGGCGTGATCGGCGTCAGGCCGAGGTCTCGCGCGGCGTCGATCGTGTGCTCGACCACCGACCCGTCGCGAACCTCCCAGACCTGCGCCGGCCCGGTCGCGGCGAGCTCGTCGAGGCCGTCAGCGCCCCGGAACACCAGCGCCGAGGTCCCGCGCGAGGCGAACACGCCCGCCATGAGCGGCGCCATCCGCCGGTCCGCGACACCGACAGCGGTCGAGCGTGGCTGCGCGGGGTTGGTCAGCGGGCCCAGGAAGTTGAACACCGTCGGGATGCCGAGCTCGCCTCGTGCGGTTCCGACGTGCCGCATCGAGGGGTGGAAGACCTGCGCGTAGCAGAACGTGATGCCGACCTCGGTCGCGAGGGCTGCGACGCGGGCGACCGTGTGGTCCAGGCGGATGCCGAGGGCCTCGAGCACGTCGGCAGACCCGCTCGACGACGACGCTGCACGGTTCCCGTGCTTCACGACGGTCGTCCCGGTCCCGGCGACGACGAGCGCCGCCATCGTCGAGACGTTGACCGTGTGCATCCGGTCGCCGCCGGTGCCGACGAGGTCGATGCTCGGTACCGGCACCTCGAAGCGGACGGCGTGCGCGAGCATCGTGTCGGCCAGGGCGGTGAGCTCGACCACCGACTCGCCCTTCGCCCGAAGCGCGACGAGCAGCCCGGCGACGCGGACCGGCGAGACGTCGCCGGACATGATCTGGTCCATCGCCCACGCCATGTCGGGCCCGCTGACGTCAGTCCGCGACACCAACGCACTCAGCAGGCCGGGCCACGTCGGGTCCGGCCGCCCGGCGTGCTCCCCCGCCATCAGGCGTCGGCGGGCGCGACGAGGAGCTCGGCCACCGCGCGCTGGACCTCGATCGGGTCGAGCGGGCGCGAGACCACGCCGTCGGCGTAGGACCACGACGCGAGCCAGGCGTCCTGCGGGCGACCGGTCAGGACGACCACGGGCGGGCACTCGAAGATCTCGTCCTTGAGCTGGCGGCACAGCCCCATCCCACCGACCTTGCCCGTCTCGCCGTCAAGCACGAGCAGGTCGAACAGGCCACCGTCCATGGCCGAGATCACCGCGTCCTCGGTCGCCACCTCGACCCATCGGATCGGCGGCTGGTCCTTGCCGAGACGCCGTCCGACGGCGAGGAGCACCTGCTGGCGGGCGTCCACGTCGTCGCTGTAGAGCAGGATGCGCGGTCCGTCCTCCACGGACGTCTCCACGCTCTGCTGCTCGAGTTCTGCGCTGGTCATGGTCGCTCTCCATCGTCGTCGGCGTGCGCCCTCGCCACGCATCTTGGCACGAGCGACGGCCCTCGTGCTCTCACCCGTGTGCCGACGGCCCAGGGACGAGCCGCGACGGCTCCGATCGCCGTGCGACACGCCCGGACCACAAGGCGCCCCGGTCGCCGTGTGGAGGCTTCGTGAGCGTCGGGAGATGACGATGTGACATATGCCCGCCTCAAAACATGGGTCTAACGTCCCAACTCGACGAGTTGTCGGCCATAATGGCGACGTGTCGACCGCCATGGCTGCCCCCCACACCGCCCCTCACGTGAGCGTCAACCGACCGAACCCCGTCTCGGTGGGGACGATCGTGTGGCTCGCCTCCGAGCTGATGTTCTTCGCGGGACTGTTCGCGATGTACTTCACGCTCCGCTCCACCGTGCCCGCCGAGTGGGCCGCACAGACCGGCAAGCTGAACGTGACCTACGCCGCGATCAACACCACGGTGCTGGTCCTGTCGTCCGTCACCTGCCAGATGGGGGTGTGGGCCGCCGAACGCTTCCAGCCGGTGCGCACCGGCTCGATCTTCGCGGTCCGGACCTGGGGCATGAACGAGTGGATGACGCTGACGTACGTCATGGGCGCGGTCTTCATCGGCGGCCAGGTGTTCGAGTACGCGTCGCTCGCCCATGACGGGCTCACGATCTCGACGAGCCCCTACGGCTCGGTCTTCTTCCTGACGACCGGTTTCCACGGCCTTCACGTCATCGGCGGTCTGATCGCCTTCCTGTTCCTCCTCGGACGCTCGTTCTCCGCGAAGAGGTTCGGCCATCACGAGGCGACCACGGCGATCGTCGTGTCCTACTACTGGCACTTCGTCGACGTCGTCTGGATCGCGCTGTTCATCGTCATCTACCTGCTGAAGTGACCCGCGGAGGTCACGAGCCTGTGACCTCCGCCGCCCCTCCACCCGATCCACCGTGCGAGACGAGGACAATTTCGTGAAGGCACTCGCGGCCCGCAGACACCACCGCAACGCGCCGGTGGTGGTCACCCTGCTGGCGCTGCTGACCACCGGCGGCCTGTATGCCGCGTTGGCACCGAGCACGGCCCACGCCGCCGAGCCCACGGCCAACGACATCGCCGCCGGTGGGAAGCTGTTCCAGGCCAACTGCTCGACCTGCCACGGCCCCGCGGCTGGTGGCACCGCGAGCGGGCCCTCCCTGGTCGGGGTCGGCGCCGCCGCGGTCGACTTCCAGGTGAGCACCGGTCGGATGCCGATGGCCGCCTCGGGTCCGCAGGTGATCGCCAAGCCTCCGACCTTCGACGCCAAGCAGACGGCCGAGCTCGCCGCCTACGTCGCGTCGCTCGGCGCAGGACCGGCGGTCCCGACCGCTGAGCAGGTCGACCCGAGCAAGGGTGACCAGGCGACCGGGATGGCCTTGTTCCGGACGAACTGCGCGATGTGCCACAACGCCGTCGGCGCCGGTGGCGCCCTGTCACAGGGAAAGTTCGCCCCGCCGCTCGCGAACGCGACGCCCACCGTGATCTACGAGGCGATGCTGACCGGACCGCAGTCGATGCCGGTGTTCAACAACGACAACATCACCCCGCAGGAGAAGCGCGACGTCATCGCCTACCTCGTCGCGCAGCGCAGCAACGCGACCAGCGTCAACGACCTCGGAGCCTTCGGCCCGGTGAGCGAAGGCCTGTGGGCCTGGGTCCTCGGGATCGGCACGCTCATCGGCTGCGCCGTCTGGATCGGAGCGAAGTCCTCGTGAGCGCCCACGACTCGAGCACCCACGACGGCAGCAAGGACGTCGTCGTCCACACGTCAGACACGCTTCCCGAGCGCTTCAGCAACCCCGGACACCCGGAGCACCACCTGCGGCGGAGCGACCAGGACCCGAGGGCGAACAAGCGCGCCGAGCTGCAGGTCGTGGTCCTGTTCCTGATCTCGGTCATCGGGACCATCGGGTTCCTCGTCGCCTACTTCACGGTGACGCCGGCCGGGACGCCCTCGTCGATCCGCAACTCCAACCTGCTCCTGGGCCTCGGCTTGTTCTTCGGCCTCATGGGCATCGGTCTCGCCGCGGTGCACTGGGCGAAGTCGCTCATGAACGATCATGAGAAGTCCGAGGAGCGCCACGAGCTGCGCAGCCCCGAGCCCGTCCGCGCCCAGGCCGTCGAGGTCATCCAGGAGGGTGTTGCCGACTCGGCCATCGGCCGGCGCGGAATCCTCAAGGGAGCGATGGTCTCCGCGCTCGCGCTCTTCCCGCTCTCGATCGCCGTTCCGCTGATCGGCAACATCGGTGGCAACTGGAACGTCTCGACGCTCAAGCACACGATGTGGAAGAAGGGAACCCGTCTCACGATCGACCCGACGGGGCGCCCGGTGAAGGCGTCGGACCTGACGATCGGATCCGTGTTCCACATCATCCCGGACGGCCTCGACAAGACGGCGGACCCCATGGAGGAGAAGGCCAAGGCCATCGTGCTCCTCATCCGCCTCGACCCGCGCGACCTCAAGATCGCTCCCGACCGCGAGGGATGGTCCTACGACGGGATCATCGCGTACTCGAAGATCTGCACCCACGTCGGCTGCCCGGTGGCCCTCTACGAGCAGCAGACGCATCACCTGCTGTGCCCGTGCCACCAGTCGACCTTCGACGTCGCCGACGGTGCGAAGGTGGTCTTCGGTCCGGCGAAGAGGCCACTTCCGCAGCTGCCGATCACGGTCGACAGCGAGGGATACCTGGTCGCACAGAGCGACTTCCACGAACCCGTCGGCCCGAGCTTCTGGGAGCGCCTCAAGTGACGACCACCGACTCGGCGTTCCCGGGCCCCGTCGACTACCTGGACCAGCGCACCGGCCTCGGCAGCGCGATCAAGACCTTCGCCCGGAAGATCTTCCCCGACCACTGGTCGTTCCTGCTCGGCGAGATCGCGCTGTACTCGTTCGTCGTGCTGCTGATCTCCGGCGTGTTCCTCGCGATGTTCTTCGTCCCGAGCATGAACGAGACCGTCTACCACGGCGCGTGGGCCTCGATGCAGGGCGTCACCATGTCGGAGGCCTTCAAGTCCACGCTCGACCTCTCGTTCGAGGTCCGCGGTGGTCTGCTGATGCGCCAGATCCACCACTGGGCCGCTCTGATCTTCATGGCCGCGATCGTCACCCACATGATGCGGGTGTTCTTCACCGGTGCCTTCCGCAAGCCGCGCGAGGTCAACTGGGTCGTCGGCTTCGTCCTCATGATCCTCGGGCTCGCGGCAGGCTTCTCCGGCTACTCGCTGCCGGACGACGTGCTCTCCGGGAACGGTCTGCGGATCGCCGACGGGGTGACGCTCTCGCTGCCGATCATCGGCAGCTACATGTCCTACTTCATCTTCGGCGGCCAGTTCCCCGGGACGCAGCTCATCCCCCGCCTCTTCACCGTGCACGTGCTGCTCGTGCCCGGACTCATCCTGGCGCTCGTCGGCCTGCACCTGTTCTTCGTCGTGCTCCACAAGCACACGCAGTACCCCGGGTCGGGTCGAACCGACAAGAACGTCGTCGGGTTCCCCCTGTTCCCGATCTACGTCGCGAAGGCCGGCGGGTTCTTCTTCATCGTCTTCGGCGTCATCGCCCTCATGGCGGCGCTGTTCACGATCAACCCGGTCTGGGACTACGGGCCGTTCGACCCCTCGCCGGTCTCGGCCGGCGCGCAGCCTGACTGGTACATGCTCTTCCTCGAAGGGGCGCTCCGTCTGACGCCCGGTCAGCTCGAGGTCGTCATCGCCGGGTTCACGATCCCGCTGAACGTCATCATCCCCGCGATGATCGTGCCCGGTCTCCTGTTCACGGCCCTCGCGGCCTACCCGTTCATCGAGGCATACGCGACCGGCGACAAGCGCGAGCACCACGTCCTCGACCGACCGCGGAACGCGCCCGTCCGGACCGCGTCCGGGGTCGCGCTGCTGACCACCTTCCTGGTCCTCATCCTCGCCGGGTCGAACGACATCATCGCGACGCAGTTCCAGCTGTCGATCAACGACATCACGTCGGTGTTCCGGGTGCTGCTGTTCGTCGGTCCGGCCGTGGCGTTCTGGATCACCAAACGCGCCTGCCTGGCGCTCCAGCGCAAGGACCGCGAGCTGGTGCTGCACGGTCATGAGACCGGGTCGATCGTCCGCTTCGCGAGCGGCGAGTACATCGAGGTGCACAAGCCGTTGAACGAGCACGAACGCTGGCTCCGGGTGGGCTACGAGGCGCACCGGCCGATCGCGATCGCGCCGGCGGAGGACTCGCGCGGAGTCCGGCGCAAGGGCTACCGGCGCGACCGGCTCCGCCAGCGCGTCTCGCAGTTCTTCTACGAGGACCGCGTGGAACCGGTCACACCCACCGAGCTCGCGGCGGCGCAGTCGCACGGAGCGCACGACGCGATCGCCCAGGCGCCGGACGCCCTCCCCCAGGTCGAGTCGCAGCCCGTCGGCGGTGGTCAGCACCTGGTGACACCGAACGCGCAGGTCACACCCGACGAGCGGAATCTCTGACCGTCGGGCAGAGTTGAACGAGTGGTGGCCGGCGACCCGTCGTGGTCGTGATGCCGCCGCACTTCCTGAATGACGACGACGCCGCGGTCCGCCGCGGCCCGAAGCAGGAGAGGCAATCGCCCATGGCTGAGTACACCCTTCCGGATCTGCCCTACGACTACGCGGCACTCGAGCCGCACATCTCGGGCGCGATCATGGAGCTGCACCACGACAAGCACCACCAGGCCTACGTCACGGGCGCCAACGCTGCACTCGCGAAGCTCGCGGAGGCGCGCGAGAACGGCAGCTTCGACGCCGTGAACCTCTTCGAGAAGAACCTCGCGTTCAACCTCGGCGGGCACGTCAACCACTCGATCTTCTGGGAGAACCTCTCCCCCGACGGCGGCGACAAGCCGACCGGTGAGCTCGCGGCGGCGATCGACGAGTTCTTCGGCTCGTTCGACGCGTTCCGGAAGCACTTCGCGGCCGTCGCTGCGGGCGTCCAGGGTTCCGGCTGGTCGATCCTCGCGTGGGACTCGATCGGGCAGAAGCTCGTGATCGTCCAGCTCTACGACCAGCAGGGCAACATCGCGCTCGGTCTCGTGCCGATCGTCGTGCTCGACCTCTGGGAGCACGCGTACTACCTCGACTACAAGAACGTCCGCGCGGACTACGTCACGGCGTGGTGGAACATCGTGAACTGGGCCGACGCCGCCGCACGGTTCACCCGTGCACGCACCCAGACCGCAGGACTCATCGTCGCCGTCTGAGTCTCACCGGCTCGGCGTCCACCGGCTCGGGCCCGACAGGCCTGGCCCCGCCCCTTCCGGGCGTCGGGGTCAGGCCTGTCGTCATGCCGGGGCGCGCTGGAACCTGACCTGCTTCTCGACGGTGCCGAACCCGACCGACCGATAGACGGAGATCGCGCGGTCCCCCGGGTCGGCCACGATCACGAGCAGCGTGGCCCGCAGCACCTCGAAGCCGTATGTGGCGGCGTAGTGGACGAGGGTCCCCGCCAGCCCCTGGCCCCGTGAGTCCGCTCGCGTGTCGACCGACCGGTAGCGCGCGACGCCCGAACCGTCCGTGACGAGACCGAGACCCGACCGCATCTCGCCGTCGAGGAACGCCCCGAACCACCGTCCGCGGCCCGCCAGCTGCACCGCACGCATCGTCGCCATCCGCCGGACGAGGAACTCCTCGTAGCCCGCGGGCCGCGGGCTCGGGGCGTTCGCCCACCGCACGGCCAACGCGGCATCGACATCCGCCGGGTCCGTGAGGTCCAGCAGCCGGCAGACCGCCGTGGGATGAGGGTGCGGCGGCTCGTGGACCGCGGTCGCCGTCATCACGTCGCTCAGATCACGCTCGCAGCCCAGCCGTACGAGACCCTCGCAACCGTCGGTCTCCCCGGACACGCCGTCGACACCGAAGGCGCGGTGCCGCGCCTCGGGGAGGTGCTGCGTGAAGACGTCCTCCCAGTCGCGGCGGCGGCGCGCGTCCGGGCTGTCGCTCAGCAGCAGGGCGTTGCCCCACCAGTAGCCGGGCTCACCCGGCGAGCGGATCAGCAGGTGATCCCCGTGGTCCTCGACCTGGCTCCCCTCGAGCCGCTGCACCATGAGATCGGTCCGGAACCCGAGCGAGGTGACCTGCACGGTGTCGACCGTAGCAGGAGGCGCCGTCCCCGCTCCCTCGCCCGTCGCTGCAGGTCAGTGCGCGTGCTGTCCGCGGGAGAACTCGAAGACCCATCCGGTGAGCCCGATCACCGCGACCCCGCCGCCGATCGCGGAGAGCCACCACCCGACCGCGAGACCGGCGAACACGAGCGCCGCGGCCGAAGCGATGATCAACGGCCACCAGCTCCACGGGCTGAACACGCCCTGGTCACCGGCCCCCTGGTCGATCTCACCGAGGTCGTCGTCCTCGGGCCGCTCGTCGATGCGCCCGGAGAGCAGTCGGAAGTAGCCGCCGATCATCACGCACAGGAGCCCGACCAGGAAGATCGCGGCCGATCCCACAGGTTCGGCGTGGCTGAAGAAGGCATAGACCCCCGCAACCGGGAAGAAGAACACCCCGATGGACAGGAACAGACGCGACTCGACCTTCATGTGATCAGCTCCCTGTCACGTCGTCGTCGGCGGACCCCGTGGACGTGCCGTCGCGCCCGCCCACCAGGGCGAGCAGATCCGCATCCGGCTGCGCGTGGTCGAGAGCGGCGACCTCGGGGTGGTGCAGGTCGAACGCAGGGCGTTCCGAGCGGATCCGCGGCAACGACGTGAAGTTGTGCCGCGGCGGCGGGCAGCTCGTCGCCCACTCGAGCGATCCTCCGAAGCCCCAGGGGTCGTCGACCATCACGAGCGGGGCGTTGCGCCACGTCGTGTACACGTTCCACAGGAACGGCAACGTCGAGGACGCAAGCACGAACGCACCGACCGTGGAGATCTGGTTCAGGGTCGTGAAGCCGTCCTGGGGCGAGTAGTCCGCGATACGTCGCGGCATCCCCATCACGCCGAGCCAGTGCTGCACCAGGAACGTCGTGTGGAAACCGACGAACAGCAGCCAGAAGTGGATCTTCCCGAGACGTTCGTCGAGCATCCGGCCGGTGAACTTGGGCCACCAGAAGTAGAAGCCGGCGAACATCGCGAACACGACCGTCCCGAACACCACGTAGTGGAAGTGCGCGACGACGAAGTACGTGTCGGAGATCTGGAAGTCGAGCGCCGGGCTGGACAGGATCACGCCCGTCAGACCACCGAAGAGGAAGGTGACCAGGAACCCGATCGTCCACAGCATCGGTGTGTCGAACGTGAGCTTGCCGCGCCACATCGTGCCGATCCAGTTGAAGAACTTCACCCCGGTCGGCACGGCGATCAGCATCGTCATGAACGAGAAGAACGGCAGCAGCACGGCACCGGTCACGTACATGTGGTGGGCCCACACGGTGACGGACAGCGCCGCGATCGAGATGGTGGCGTAGATCAGGCCCTTGTAGCCGAAGACCGGCTTGCGGCTGAAGACCGGAAGGATCTCGGTCACGATGCCGAAGAAGGGCAACGCGATGATGTAGACCTCCGGATGCCCGAAGAACCAGAACAGGTGCTGCCAGAGCAGCGCCCCACCGTTCTCCGGGTTGAACACCTGCGCCCCCAGTCGCCGGTCCGCGCCGAGCGCGAACAGCGCGGCGGCGAGCGGTGGGAAGGCCATCAGGATGAGCAGGCTCGTCACCAGCGTGTTCCAGGTGAAGATCGGCATCCGGAACATCGTCATGCCGGGGGCGCGCATCGTGACGATCGTCGTGATGAAGTTGACGGCGCCCAGGATCGTCCCGAATCCCGTGAGCGCGAGGCCGAACACCCACAGATCGCCGCCCACCCCGGGCGAGAACGTCGTGTTCGACAGCGGTGCATAGGCGAACCAGCCGAACGAGGCTGCGCCCTGCGGGGTGAGGAAGCCGGCCATGACGATGAGTCCGCCGAACAGGTAGAGCCAGTAGGCGAACATGTTCAGCCGCGGGAACGCGACGTCCGGCGCGCCGATCTGCAGCGGCATGATCACGTTCGCGAAGCCGGCGAACAACGGGGTCGCGAAGAGCAGCAGCATGATCGTGCCGTGCATCGTGAAGAGCTGGTCGTACTGCTCCTTCGACTGCACGACCTGCAGGCCGGGCTCGAACAGCTCGGCGCGGATCAGCAGCGCCATGATCCCGCCGACGGCGAAGAAGAGGAACGACGTGATCAGGTACATGTACCCGATCGTCTTGTGATCCGTCGAGGTGACCCACTTGATCAGGGTCCGGCCGAGCGTCTGCCGACGCGGGGCGAGGCCCGGGATGGTCTCGATCTGCGCGGCCATCAGCTGGCACCCTTCTGGACGTGCTGGAGCTGGTCGTACTGGAGACCGAGTGCGCCCGTCTGTCCCTCGGCCTTGAGCTCGGCGACGTGGGCGTCGAACTCGGCCTTCGAGACGACCTTGACGTTGAAGAGCATCGCCGAGTGCTCGATGCCGCAGAACTCGGCGCACTTGCCGACGTAGGTCCCCTCGTGCTCGGGGACGATCTGGAACGCGTTCGTGCGTCCCGGGATCGCGTCCATCTTGAAGAGGAACGCGGGCACCCAGAACGAGTGGATGACGTCGCGCGAGTTCAGGTGGAAC
Organism: Actinomycetes bacterium; assembly: GCA_021778635.1. Taxonomy (GTDB): domain Bacteria; phylum Actinomycetota; class Actinomycetes; order Actinomycetales; family Cellulomonadaceae; genus JAJDFX01. The sequence continues at coordinate 17,142 of JAJYCD010000044.1, read as the reverse complement.
TCGACCCGCTCGCCGACCGGGAGGTACAGCGTCGTCGCGTCCGCGAGGGAGCCGGTCGCGGAGACCTGCTGCACGTGCTGACCGGTCTCGTACACGTTCTGGTCGAGGTAGTTGAAGTCCCAGCTCCACCGCTTCGCGACCACCTGAACCGTGAGGTCCGGCTTCGCGCTGGTGTCCAGGATCGCGATCGTGTCGCGGTTCGTGTAGAAGTACAGGACCCCGACCATGAGGATCGGGAGGATCACGTACATGATCTCGAGCGGCACGTGGTACCTCAGCTGCACCGGGAGCGTCGTGTCGTTCTTCCGCTTCCGGTAGACAGCGACGCACCAGAGGATCAGGCCCCAGGTGATGACGCCGACGGCGAGCGCCGCGGTCCACGATCCCGTCCACAGGTTCGTGATGCGCAGCGTCTGGTTCGTGACCGGGGCCTGGCCCTGGGGCACGCCCGGCAGGAACCCGCGCTGGGCCTCCTGGGAGCATCCGGCCAGGAGCAGGACGGCACCGGCTGCCAGTGCCGCGATCCCGGCGGTGGCCCGGCGGTGCTTGCTTGGTGGTTGCGCGCGCAAGGGGGACCTTTCACGTCACGCCCCATGAGCACCGACCGTGGTGGCCGGCGCCGTATGGGACTTTCGTCCTCGACGAGTGCAGCCTAGCGTCATCCTCGCGCGATGTGAGCCCCGCACCGCCACCATGGCGACACATTGTCAGCACAACGTGTCCGCACTCCCCGGCTGCCCGTCGCCGGCCGGGCGCGCTACCGTGCGGTCGTGATCCGCCACCTGCGCCGTGCGTCCCGCCCGGGTCTTCGCGCGTCCGCGAGGCCGATGTGACGCACACCACGCCGGTCCCGCGGGTCTTCCTCGACGCCGCCGGTCACGCTCCCGTCCACCCGCAGGCCCGGGACGCCCTCCTGGCGGCCGTCGACCAGGGCTGGGCCGACCCGCGGCGCCTGCACGCGGAGGGCCGTCGGGCCCGGATGCTGCTCGACGGCGCCCGCGAGTCCATCTCCGCGCACCTCGGCACCCGGCCCGCCGAGCTCCGGTTCGCCGCCTCGCACGTGACGGCGCTGCACCACGCGGTCAGCGGTGTCACCCGCGGCCGGCGACGTCTCGGACGGGACGTCGTTGCGAGCGCCGTCGAGCGCGCCGCGGTGCTCAACGCCGCGCGCTTCGCCACCGCTCGGGCGGACGAGCCCGGCACCACCGCCCTGATCCCGGTCGATCGGACCGGGCGTGTCGCGTCGGACCAGTTCATCGACCGGCTCCGTGTCGGTGGGGTCGCTCTCGCCGCGCTCCAGCACGCCAACGGCGAGGTCGGCTCCCTGCAGCCGGTAGCAGCGGTCCACGCCGCGGCCCGGGAGAGCGACGTCCCCCTGCTGGTCGACGCGGGGTCGAGCGTCGGTCACGTCGCGGTCCCGGACACGTGGGACCTCTTGGCCGCCGACGCGGCCGACTGGGGGGCGCCGCTCGGTCTCGGTCTGCTCGCCGTGCGCCCGCGGGTGCGCTGGGCGCCGCACTGGCCGGAGGACGACGACCCCTGGTTCCCGGGTGGCGTGAGCGTCCCGGCCGCGCTCGCCGCAGCCGTCGCCCTCGACCTTGCGCGGTCGGACCTCGCCGTCGAGGACGCGCACCGCCGGGCGCTGGTCGCGCAGATCCGCGCGGAGGTCCCGATCCGGGTGCCGGACGTGCAGGTCATGGGTGCGGACGACGAGCGACTCCCGCACGTCGTCACGTTCTCGTGCCTCTACGTCGACGGCGAGGCGCTCGTGACCGAGCTCGACCGGGCCGGCTTCGCGGTAGCCTCCGGCTCGGCGTGCACGTCCAGCGCGTTGGAGCCGAGCCACGTCCTCGCCGCGATGGGGGTCCTCACCCACGGCAACGTGCGGATCACGCTGCCGCGCCGTACCGAGGCCGCCCAGGTCACGCGCTTCCTCGACGTCCTGCCCGCGGCGGTGGCAACGGTGCGATCGGCGCTCGGGGTCGAGGGTCTGTGAGCGTCCCCGACCGCCCCGGGGCGAGCGAGAGCGGCTCGACTCTCCACCCACCGGCGGGCGAGCGACCCGTCGAGCCGTCGACGACGGTCGACGCGCGCGGTGCGCGCTGCCCGATGCCCGTCATCATGATCGCTCGTGCCGCGGCGTCGCTGCCCGGCGGCTCTCTCGTCACCGTGCTCGCGACCGACCCGGCGGCCCGGCACGACGTCCCGGCCTGGGCACGCATGCGTGGCCATGTCGTGGTCGACAGCCGTCCCGTCCCGTCCCGTCCCGATGAGATCCGCATCACCGTTCGGCTGTCCGCAGACGACTGACGGGCCCGCTGCACGCAGCGGACCCGCCAGGTGACACGCGACTCCCAGGGTCGGCGGCTCTCGCCGAGGTCAGGAGAACGAGCCTCCGCACGCGCACGAGCTGCCGGCGTTCGGGTTGTCGATCGTGAAGCCCTGCTTCTCGATGGTGTCCGCGAAGTCGATCGTCGCGCCGTCGAGGTACGGGACGCTCATCCGGTCGACGATCACCTCGACGCCGTCGTAGTCACGGATCGCGTCACCGTCGAGCACGCGCTCGTCGAAGTACAGCTGGTAGATCAGGCCTGAGCATCCGCCCGGCTGGACGGCGACGCGGAGCCGGAGGTCGTCGCGGCCCTCCTGCTCGAGGAGGCTGCGGACCTTGCCCGCGGCCACGTCGCTCAGCACGACCCCATGGGTGGCGGTCTCGGTGGTTTCGCTCATCGTCGTCTCCGCATTGCTCGCGCGAGGTGCCCAGGGCACGCCTGTCGTCTGTCCGGTCGTTCATTCTCACCAACATCGCGCACGGCGCCGGTGTTCCCCTCAGCGTACGACGGCGTGGTGCCGGTACGTGCACCTGAGGTCCCACGCCGTGCGCCGCGCCGCGACGGGTCGGTGCCGCCCGACCCGGACCACCCGGCGGCCCGTCCGTCCCGGACGACCAGATCGCCTCGGACCCGGTGCCCGACCTCGCGTCAGTGCGACCAGGTCCGCGCGAGCCGCGCCGCACGTGCGGCGAGCGTGCCGCTCGGATCGGCGAGCGACGCCACGACCTCGGCGTCCGACGTCGCGACCGCGTACGCACCGGCGATCCCGGCAGCGCCCCACTCGCGCCGCCCGATGGTGACCTGGCCCGCGAGCACGACCGTCGGGACCGCGGCGTCGAGGGCCCGCGTCGCCACCGCCTGGACGACCTTGCCGTGGAGCGACTGCCAGTCGAAGGTGCCCTCCCCCGTCACCACGAGCTCGACCGCCGCGATCCTCTGCGACAGCCCCACCGCCTCCGCGACCACGACCGAACCCGGGGTCAGTCGGGCGCCGAGCACGGCAAGCCCGAAGCCGAGCCCACCGGCCGCCCCGGTTCCCGGCGCCGTCGACAGGCGCGGGGCGCGCGGCGCCCCCACGAGCAGGTCGGGGCGTCCGAGGTCCGAGCCGAGGGACTGCCCCACGACCTGGGCGAAGTGACCGAGCGAACGCTCGAGCTCCTGCGCCTGCTCCGGTGTCGCACCCTTCTGTGCGGCGAACCCGCCGCTCGCTCCGTGCAGCCCGAGAAGCGGGACGTCCACGTCGTAGGCGCCGACGAGCTCCACGCCAGACAGCCGCTCCAGCACGGCGGCGAGTCCGACGAGATCGGCAGGCTGCACCTCGCCGAGACGCAGCCCACCGGCTCCGAGGGCCTCGACGGGGCCGACGCCCAGCGCGCCGAGCATGCCCGCGCCGGCATCGTTCGTCGCGGAACCGCCGAGTCCGACGACGATGCGGTTCGCGCCCGCGTCGAGAGCCGCCTCGATCAGCCGGCCGACACCCGCGGTCGTCGTGACCGTCGGGTCCCGGCGGTCGAGCGGGACGAGCGGCAGCCCGATGGCCTGCGCGGTCTCGACGTAGGCCGTGCGAACCCCGTCGGCGTCCACGACCAGGACGGCCGCGGGGACCGGCTCACGGAGCGGAGACAGGACGGTGACCGAGAGCAGCGTGCCGCCCAGGCCGGCATGGAGCGTGTCGAGAAAGCCCGGGCCGCCGTCGGACAGCGGACACACGTCGAGCTGGTCCCCGGGGACGGTCCGGTGCCACCCTTCGGCGATCGCCGCGGCCGCCTCGCCGGCGCTGAGGGTACCCCCGAACGAGTCCGGGGCGACCAGGATGCGCATGGCGCGATCCTGGCACACCCCCACGGCGCTCTGCGCACCGCAGCAGTCCGAACCGGCTGTGGGATGATCTGCGCGTGACGAGCATCTCCGGGACGACATTCTCCGAGCCCGCGCCGTCGGCCGCGCTGCTCCTGCTCGGACGTGGGATCGACCTCGCCTCCGAACGCGGCGTCGAGTGCGTCGGCGACCTCCCCGCGCCGAGCGACCCGGATCTCGTCGAACGCGCCCGTGTCGCTCGCGCCGCTCTCGGTGACCGGGCGTTCGTGCTCGGTCACCACTACCAGCGCGACGAGGTCATCGACTTCGCCGACGTGACCGGCGACTCGTTCAAGCTCGCGCGTGAGGCCGCCGCGCGACCCGAGGCCGAGTTCATCCTCTTCTGCGGTGTCCACTTCATGGCGGAGTCCGCCGACATCCTCACGTCGCCGGCCCAGCAGGTGATCCTCCCCGACCTCGCGGCCGGCTGCTCGATGGCGGACATGGCCGCGATCCACCAGGTCGAGGACGCCTGGGACGTGCTCACGGATGCGGGCGTCGCAGCGACGACCGTCCCGGTCACCTACATGAACTCCACTGCGGCGATCAAGGCCTTCACCGGTCGCCACGGGGGGACGGTCTGCACGTCGTCGAACGCCCATGTCGCGCTGCGCTGGGCCTTCGACCAGGTGGGCGGGCGCGACGGCCACGGCAAGGTCCTCTTCATGCCGGACCAGCACCTCGGGCGCAACACCGCCGTGCGCGAGCTCGGGCTCTCCCTCGACGACTGCGTGGTCTACGACCCGCGCAAGCCTCAGGGTGGGCTCACCACCCAGCAGCTGCGCGACGCGCGGATGATCCTCTGGCGGGGGCACTGCTCGGTGCACGGGCGGTTCTCGGCGCAGAACGTCGCCGACATCCGTACGGCCGCGCCCGGAGTGACCGTGCTCGTGCACCCCGAGTGCACCCACGAGGTCGTCACCGCGGCGGACATGGTCGGCTCGACGGAGTACATCATCAAGGCCCTCGACGCGGCCGAGCCCGGGTCCACCTGGGCGATCGGCACGGAGCTCAACCTCGTACGGCGCCTCGCGAACGCGCATCCGGACAAGGCCGTGCACTACCTCGACTCGACGGTGTGCTTCTGCTCGACCATGAACCGCATCGACCTGCCGCACCTCGTCTGGGCGATGGAGTCGTTGGTCGACGGTCGCGTCGTCAACCGGGTCGTGGTCGACGAGGACGACGCGCACTGGGCTCGGGTGGCCCTCGACCAGATGCTGGCGCTGCCCGGGTACTGAGCTGGCCGGGTACTGAGCTCGCCTGCTACTGGACGGAACGGGAACCGGGCGCCGACGGTCAGCCCGACGCGAGCCCGACCAGCAGGAGGACCTCGGCGAGCACGACCTTCTCGAGCTCACCGAGGTGCACGGACTCGTTGGCGCCGTGCGCGCGCGAATCCGGGTCCTCGACGCCCGTGACCAGCACGGCGGCGTCCGGGAAGACGTCCGCCAGGTCGGCGATGAACGGGATGGAGCCGCCGACCCCGATGTCGACCGGAGGCACTCCCCAGGCCTCGGTGAACGCCGCGCGGGCGGCCCGCATCGCGACCGAGTCCTCGGGGGCCTGGTACGGCTTGCCCGCCTCGCCGTCACGGACGATCACCCGGGCGCCGAACGGGGCGTGCGACTCGAGGTGCCGGCGGAGTGCCTGCATCGCGAGCGCCGGGTCCTGGCCCGGGGCGATCCGGAGCGACAGCTTGGCCGTCGCGCGCGGCGCCAAGGTGTTCGACGCCTCCGCGACGCTGGTCGCATCGATACCGATCACGCTCAGGGCCGGCCGGGTCCACAGTCGCGCCGTCAGCGAGCCCGAACCCGCGAGCTGCACCCCGTCGAGGATCGCCGCGTCGGCACGCAGGTCAGCCTCGTCGTAGTCCACGGCCGGGTCCGGGCCGACCACAAGACCCGCGACCGCGACATCCCCGGCGTCGTCGTGCAGGGTCGCGATCAGGCGCGCGAGCACCGTGAGGGCGTCCAGCACCGGTCCTCCGAAGAAGCCGGAGTGCACCGCGTGCGACAGCACGGCAACCTCGACCTCGGCGTCGACGAGGCCTCGGAGCGACGTGGTCAGCGCCGGGACCCCCACCCGCCAGTTCGCCGAGTCCGCGACCACGAAGACGTCGCCCGCCAGCTTCTCCTGATAGGTGTGCAGGAACGACGCGAACGTCGGCGAGCCGATCTCCTCCTCGCCCTCGACGAACACCGTCACGCCGATGCCCAGCTCGTCGCCGAGCACGCGGAGGGCACCGACGTGAGCGACGATGCCGGCCTTGTCGTCCGCCGCGCCGCGGCCGTAGAGGCGGCCGTCCCGTTCCGTGGGTTCGAACGGAGAGGTGTCCCAGGCCGCGAGGTCGCCGGTGGGCTGGACGTCGTGGTGCGCGTACAGCACGACCGTCGGTCGTCCCGGTTCGGCGAGCCGTCGCGCGACGACGGCCGGGGCTCCCGGCCGACCGTCTGGTCCCGCGGCGGTCAAGATCTCCACCTCGGGCAGGCCGGCGGCGACGAGCAGCGCCGCGACGGCCTCGGCGCTCGCTCGCACCTCGGCCTGGTCGAATGCGGGGTTCGACACGCTCGGGATGCGGACGAGCGCCTCGAGGTCCCGCCGCACGGAACCGAGCTCCGTCGCGACCCGCTCGCGCCAGTACTCGGTGCCACGGGGAACAGGCGACGACGCCGGTGATGGATCGTTCGACAGCGGTGCGGGCACGGCTCGGGGCTCCTCGGTCACGGGCGATCACGCTACTCCGTCGGCTCGACTACCCTCGGGGTGTGTTCTCTCGCCGCAAGACCGATGCCGCCACCACCACCACGCCGACGGACGTCACCTCGTCGACGGGTCCCGGGAAGGGTCACCCCACCCCGCGCCGCAAGCAGGTCGAGGCCGCCAACAAGCGTCCACTCGTCCCTGCCGGTCGCACGGGCGACAGCAAGTCGGTGCGGGCGGCGGAGCGCGCCGCCGCCAAGGTGCGTCGCGAGCAGGAGTACCAGGCGATGGTCACGGGGGACGACCGTCACCTGCCTGCGCGTGACCGCGGACCGGTCCGGCGGTTCGTCCGGGACTACGTCGACGCACGTCGCACGATGCTCGAGTACATGCTGCCGGGCGTGCTCGGCTTCCTCGTCGTCCAGATCCTGGCGCAGCAGGTGTCGTCCTACGCCTACCTCGCCGTGCTGATCGCCTTCTACCTCTTCGTGATCGCCACCATCGTGGACGTCGTCCTCATGTGGCGCCGGCTGCGCAAGCGCCTGGTCGCGAAGTTCGGCGCTGCGACGTCGATGCAGGGGCTCATGCTGTACACCGTCAGCCGGGCGTCGCAGATCCGGCGCACGCGCATGCCGCGACCGCAGGTCAAGCGCGGCGAGCACCCGTCCTGACGGACGGCCGTGTCCCCTCCGGCCAGGGCCGGCACGCCCCGCAGGTCACCACAGGGCCGACGTAGGGTGGCGGACATGGTCACCTACCGCTACCTCGGCAACTCGGGGCTCAAGATCTCCGAGATCACCTACGGCAACTGGCTCACGCACGGCTCGCAGGTCGAGAACGACACCGCGAAGGCGTGCGTCCGCGCCGCCCTCGACGTCGGCATCACGAGCTTCGACACCGCCGACGTCTACGCGAACACCGCGGCGGAGACGGTGCTCGGCGAGGCGCTCCACGGCGAGCGGCGCGAGTCGTTGGAGATCTTCACCAAGGTCTACTGGCCCACCGGTCCGAAGGGCCCCAACGACAGCGGACTCTCCCGCAAGCACGTCCTCGAGTCGATCAACGGATCGTTGCGTCGGCTCGGCACGGACTACGTCGACCTCTACCAGGCGCACCGGTACGACACCCAGACCCCGCTCGAGGAGACGATGCAGGCGTTCGCGGACGTCGTCCGCCAGGGCAAGGCCCTGTACATCGGCGTCAGCGAGTGGACCGCCGACCAGATTCGTGCCGGTCACGCCCTCGCGCAGCAGCTGGGCTTCCAGCTGATCTCGAGCCAGCCCCAGTACTCGATGCTGTGGCGCGTGATCGAGCCCGAGGTCGTCCCGACGTCCCGCGAGCTCGGCATCTCGCAGATCGTATGGTCGCCGGTCGCCCAGGGCATCCTGACCGGCAAGTACCTGCCGGGCGCCCCGCTGCCGGCGGGATCACGCGCGACGGACACCCGTGGCGGCGCGGACATGATCGGGCGCTTCTTCCAGATCCCGGGGCTCCTGGAGCGAGTCCAGCTCCTCACGCCGGTCGCGGACGAGCTCGGGCTGACGCTCGCGCAGCTCGCGGTCGCCTGGGTCCTGCAGAACGACAACGTCGCCGCGGCGATCATCGGTGCCTCGCGGCCCGAGCAGGTGCAGGAGAACGTCCGCGCCTCCGGCGTCACGATCCCCGTCGAGCTGCTCGCGCGCATCGACGACGCTCTCGGCGACTCCGTCGTGCGCGACGCCTCGCTGACTGCCGCATCGGCACCGACGTCCCGTCCGTCCTGACGATCCGGTCCGTCCGGCGATCCTGACGTCCACGGCCCGTGCGCGGCCGCCCGACGCACCGCCCTGACCCCGCTACCTCCCCGGTGGTGGGGTCAGGAGTCGTCGGCACCGTCGGTGGAAGCCGACGCCCCCGTCGGGCCGTGTACCGCGGCAAGCGTGAACAGCGGCAGCAAGCGGTGGACGAGCGGACCGATCGCCGCCGCGTAGGCGACGGTCGCGACGCCGACGGTCCCGCCGAGGAGCCACCCGAGGCTCACGACAGCCACCTCGATGCTCGTCCGCACGAGTCGCACCGACCACCCGGTGCGCGCGACGAGACCGGTCATCAACCCGTCACGCGGCCCCGGCCCGAGGCGCGCCCCGATGTACAGCGCGGTCGCCAGTCCGTTGAGCGCGATCCCGACGGCGACGAGGAGCGCGGCCGCGAGCGGCGCGAGCCTCTCGGGAAGGCGCGCGAGCAGGCTGAGGACGGGATCGACGAGAACGCCGATCACCACCATGTTGGCGATCGTGCCGATTCCCGGGCGTTGGCGCAGGGCCACCCACCCGAGGAGCACCACCCCGCTCACGGCCAGGGTCACGGTGCCGAAGGTCCACCCGAGATGCCGCGACAGGCCCTGGGTCAGCACGTCCCAGGGCATCGTGCCGAGACCCGCCCGCACGAGCAGTGCCATCGAGAGCGTGTAGAGCACCAACCCGACAGCGAGCTGGCTGCCGCGTCGGAGGGCACGCAGACGAGGGCGTCGCACGGAGTCGACCGTCAACCGGGACGGCACCATCGGCCCGGTCGCGCCGGTTGGCGGGGTTAGATCGGTCGGCGGGGTCAGATCGGCCGGCGGGGTCAGATCGGCCGGCGCCGGGGGCTCGGTCGGTGCGGCGGAGAGAATGGCATCAAACATGCGCGCCATCGTCACCTCGAAGCGGCCTTGAAATCCATAGCCACCTGAATAAAACTGGCATCATGTCACGACCTCCGGATCGCCGCATGTCGCCCCACGCACTGCAGCTCCTCCTGGGTGGCTGGCACCGTGGAGGGCCGGCCTACACCGCCCTCGCCGACGCGCTCCGGGCAGCACTGCTCGCGGGATCCCTTCCGCTCAGCACGCGGCTGCCGAGCGAACGCGAGCTCGCCGTCGCTCTCGGCGTCTCTCGGACCACGACGACGGGGGCGTACCAGCTCCTGCGCGACGAGGGCTTTCTGGCGAGCCGGCGAGGCTCGGGCACGGTCACGACGCTTCCTGCGACGACCGGCGCAGGACTCGACCCGCCCAGGCAGCCGAGCGCGCCGCGCCGCACGACGCACGGCCGCCGCCCGCTGGGCGATCCCGTCGATCTCTCGCTCGCGGCACCGCCGGCTCCACCGGCTCTCCACGCCGGATACCTCGCCGCGCTCGACGCCCTGCCGAGGTACCTCGAGGGACGTGGCTACGAGCCGTTGGGCGTCGACACCCTGCGCGCGGCCGTCGCACGGCGATACTGCGCACGCGGTGTCCCGACGACGCCCGATCAGATCCTCGTCACGGGCGGAGCGCAGTCCGCGGTGCACCTGCTGCTCGACGCGCTCGTCGGCCCCGGTGACCGCGTCGTCGTCGAGCACCCGACCTATCCGCACGCGATCACCGCGATCCGGGCCGCCGGAGCGCGACCGGTCCCGGTGCCCGTCGGCCGGTACGGGACGGATCTCGACCTGCTCGAGTCGACCGTCCGCCAGGTCTCCCCGCGCGTCGTCTACCTCATCCCCGACCACCACAACCCGACCGGGACGAGCCTGACCGAGGCCGGTCGCGCACGTGTCCGTGAGCTGGCGGCGCGGCATCGGACGGTGGTCATCGGCGACGAGGCACTGAGCGACCTCACCCTCGAGGGCACGCCACCGACCCCGTTCGCCGGAGAGGGCACCGACGCCGGCGTCGTCGTCTCGGTGGGATCGGCGTCCAAGTCCTTCTGGGGCGGCCTGCGGATCGGATGGGTCCGCGCCCACCCGGACCTGGTCGCGCGGCTGTCCCTCACCCGAGCCCACGTGGACCTGGGCACGGCCGTGCTCGAGCAGCTCGTCACCGCGCACCTGCTCGACCGGCCCGACGACGTCCTGCCGGAGCGCCGCGCGATGCTGCGCGAGAGGCGCGACCTCGTTCTCGCTCTGCTCGCCCACGAGCTCCCCGAGTGGCGTACGCAGCGTCCCGCCGGTGGCTTGTCGCTGTGGGCCGACCTCGGTGCACCGGCCTCCTCGGCGCTCGCGGCCCTCGCACCGCGCCACGGCGTCCGGGTCGTCGCCGGTCCGGCGTTCGGTGTCGACGGGAGCTTCGAGCAGTTCCTCCGCGTGCCGTTCACGGAGGCTCCCGACGCGCTCGCCCGCGGGGTGCGCGCGCTGGCCGCCGCATGGACGGCCATCGACCCGCTGACGGGGGGCCGCGTCCCCGACCGGGCCCGGGCGTTCGTCTAGGCGCGCTCGACAGGAGGGAGGGCCAGGGTCGGCGCCGCGGGAAGCCCACCGTTCAGCAGCCGGGCCGATCGCACGCCCTGTGCCGCGAGATCGCGCCACACCTCGCCGATCCACTCCTCGGCGTCGTACTGGTTCGCGAAGGCCGGGCTGACCGGGCGGTCCAGCGCCGCGCCGTCCGCTCCGTCGAACGCCCACTCCCACTGGGGACGGATCACAGCGCGACCTCGGCGCGGTTGCGGCTCTCGCGTCGCAACGCATCGGCCGCCAGACCGCGGTTGAGGCGCGATGCCCAGAACGGACCGCGGTACGCGAAGCCGGTGTAGCCCTGCACGAGGGTCGCCCCGACAGCGAGGAACTCCCGGGCGTCGGGCAGCGTCGTGATGCCACCGACCCCGATGATCACCGGGGTCGGCCCGAGCCGCGATCGCAGTCGGGCCACGACGTCGAGAGCGCGGCCCAGCAGCGGAGGTCCGGAGAGCCCACCCGGCCCGAGATCGTGCGCGATGGTGGTGTTCACGGCGACGATGCCGTCGAGGCCGAGCTCGAGCGCGAGGTCGGCCACCGCGTCGACGTCGTCGTCGGAGAGGTCCGGCGCGATCTTGACCAGCAGCGGGACTCGACTCGCGCCCACGGTGGCACCGTCGGCCGCGTCACGGACCGCGACGAGGATCGGACGCAGCGCATCGACCGACTGCAGGTCGCGGAGCCCGGGGGTGTTCGGCGACGAGACGTTGACCACGAGGTAGTCGGCGTAGGGGGCCAGCAGCGCCGCGCTCGCCGCGTAGTCGCTCGCCGCGTCGGCCGCGGGAGTCACCTTGGTCTTCCCGATGTTGACGCCCACGACGATGGCGCGCCCGCGCGGGGTGGCCCGCAGGTGCCGCAGTCGCTCGGCCACCGTGGCGGCACCCTCGTTGTTGAAACCCATCCGGTTGCGGATCGCCTGCTGGTCGAGCACGCGCCACAGCCGCGGCTTCTCGTTCCCCGGCTGCGCGTGCGCCGTGACCGTGCCGATCTCCACGAACCCGAAGCCGAGCATGGTCAGGCCCTCGACGGCCTCGGCGTTCTTGTCGAAGCCGGCCGCGACGCCGAAGGGAGCAGGGAACCTCACACCGAGCGCGTCGACACCACCGCGCGGATCGCTCGCGAACAGCCGTGAGAGCAGCCGGCTGACCACCGGCGTACGTCCCGCCGACCGGATCGCACGGAACGCGAGCTCGTGCGCCCTCTCGGGAGCCACATGTCTCAGGACGAGGGAGAAGAGGAGCCGGTACACGTGCCCCAACCTAGCGGGCGCGCCGGCTCCGCGGGGTCAGGGCGAGGTGACCTGCTCGGGGACCGGTCGGGTCCGCCGGAGCCAGAGCAGGCCGAGTACCGGGAGCACGAGCGGGACGTAGCCGTACCCCTGCCCGAACACCGACCAGACCGTCGCCTGCGGGAAGTCCTGCGGCGAGAGCACCGACAACGTGCCGACTGCCAGGACTCCGACGAGCTCGACGCTGCACGCCGTCCACGCGACCCGCCGAGCGAGCCGACCGCCGCGCGCCAGGGCGAAGGTCGCCGCGACGTACACGACCGCAGAGAGCGCCGACAACAGGTACGCGAGCGGGGCCTCGGAGAGCTTGGTCGCGATCTGGAATCCCGCGCGAGCCGTGGCCGCGAGCGCGAACACGCCGTACACCGCGACGAGCACACGTCCCGGGCCCGACGACGTCGACGGCACGCCGTGGCCGGTCGGCACGGATGCGCCGGCGGCCGGTCCGTCCGCCGGCGCCGGTGCCGAGTCCCGTGACCCGTGCGTTCCGATCGGCTCGGTCATGAGATCCCCCACGTCTGCAGCATCCGCCATTGCATGAACGCCACCGTCACCGCCGCGACCAGCAGCACCACCGAGCTCCACCGGGTCCGCTCCGCGAACGCCCAGGCCCCCGCCAGCGGGAGGATGAGCAGGCTCGCCACGGCATAGCCCCAGAACGTGCCGTGCTCGACCGGTCCCGGACCCCGAGCCGACGCGGCGATCGCCACCACCAGCTGGACGAGGAGGGCAGCCTCGACGACGGTCGCACCCCAGAGCTGGTTCAGTACGACAGCCTTGTCCCGGATGGCCCAGAGCGCGGCCCAGCCGGCGAGGACGACCGCCAGTATCACGACGACGACGGCGAGGGGCAGGATCACGGGCCTGAGGCTACCGTGCTCGCCGGACTAGGATCTGGACGTGCCTCGACTGACGTTGACCTCCGCTGACCCCGCCCGCCTCGCGACCGACGCCGTCGTCGTCGCCATCGCCAGAACGCCGGACGGGCCGGTGCTCGTCGCCGGCGACACGCTGCCGACCGCGCTCCGCACGGCGCTCACCGCGGTGCTGGCGTCCGGCGCGGGAACCCTGGGCATCACCGGAGCGGCGGACGAGGTTCGCAAGGTCCCGTCCGGAGGCTCCGTGGCGGCACCGGTCCTCGTGCTCACCGGGCTGGGGGACGTGGCCGAGACCTGGCCGCCCGAGACGCTCCGGCGCGCTGCCGGCTCCGCGAGCCGCGAGCTCGGCGGCACCGGATCGGTCGCACTCGCGCTCCCGAGCCGCGACCCCGCCGAGCTCGCGGCGGTCGTCGAGGGCGCTCTGCTCGGTGCGTACGCGTACACCCGGTACCGGGCGACGGGCGCCGCCGCCAAGGAGACAGCGGTCCCCCACATCGACGTCGTGACGCCGCTCGCGAAGGACAAGGCCGCCAAGGCCGCGCTCGCGCGCGCGGAGGTCCTGGCGGACGCCGTGCACGCCACGCGCGACCTGATCAACACCGCGCCCAACGACCTCTACCCGGCAGCGTTCGCGGAGCTCGCGAAGGACGCGGTCAAGGGGACCGGGATCAAGGTCACCGTCCTCGACGAGAAGGCCCTGACGGCAGGCGGCTACGGCGGTCTGATCGGTGTCGGGCAGGGGTCCGTCCGCGGTCCGCGCCTCGTGAAGGTCGCCTACTCCCCCTCCCGTCCGACCGCCAAGGTCGCGCTCGTCGGCAAGGGGATCACGTTCGACTCGGGCGGCATCTCGATCAAGCCGGCTGCGGGCATGGACGCGATGAAGTCCGACATGTCCGGAGCGGCCGCCGTGCTCCACACGGTCGTCGCGGCCGCGCGTCTCGGCCTCCCGGTCGCGGTGACCGGCTGGCTCTGCCTCGCCGAGAACATGCCGTCGGGCTCCGCGCAGCGCCCGAGCGACGTCATCACGATCCGCGGCGGGACGACGGTGGAGGTCCTCAACACGGACGCCGAGGGCCGACTGGTCCTGGCCGACGGGCTCGTCGCCGCGATCGAGGAGAAGCCCGACGTCGTCCTCGACATCGCCACCCTGACGGGCGCGCAGGTGGTCGCCCTCGGTCACCGGGTCTCTGCCGTCATGGGCACGGAGGCGGTGCGCGGCGAGGTCGTCTCCGCGGCCGACGCAGCGGGCGAGCAGTTCTGGCCGATGCCGCTCCCCGAGGAGCTGCGGGCCGGGCTGGCCTCGAAGGTCGCCGACATCGCGAACATCGGCGAGCGGTGGGGCGGGATGCTCTCGGCCGGGGTGTTCCTGCAGGAGTTCGTCGGGACGACGCCCTGGGCTCATCTCGACGTCGCCGGCCCGGCGTTCAACGAGAAGACTGCTCACGGCTACACGCCGGTCGGCGGCACAGGAGTCGGCGTGCGGACGATGCTCGCCCTGATCGAGTCACGCTCCTCCGCGCGCTGAGCGGCCGCTGGCGACCAGCCGCGCGGTGCTCAGAAGGTCTCGCGCCGGCGGGAGGCCTCGCGCGAGCGGAGCGTCTCGCGTGGCACGCGGGAGACGTCACGATCGCGGGAGCGCTGGCGGGAGTTCCAGTCGCGCATGCGCTGCGGGTAGCCCGTGCGGTGGACGTAGTACACCGGGACACCGAGCGCCTCGGCCACCTCGCGCGCCGTCGAGGGATCCGGAACCCTGCGTCGCGTCCACTCGCCCGTGCCGGCGATCAGCATGAGGGTCATCGGGGTGTCGTTCGTGTGCGGCTCGACGTAGGCCTCCACGCCCCGCCGCGTGCTGACGAACTCCTGGAAATGCGCCAAGGTCGCCTGTTGCGCGGCGCGCGACGACGGCGCCGCCTCGCTCCGCTGGGAGCGCCGACGCAGCACCCGTGAGAAGAGACCCATGCCCGCAGGGTAGCGGCCCGACCTGGTCGTGACGTGGGAGAACCGTGGGTGGCGGCCATGCGGAGCCGCGTCCGGGCACGCTCGTTGCGGGGACCCGACACGGCAAATACATAGGATGACTGTTCGCAGCGTCACACCTGGTCGGGGCCCCGCTGGTTCGTCCGGGTGACCTGAGGGTGACAAGATGGTCGGCGAGCACACCCGACCCCACACCTCTCGCCTGAGGAGTTGCACGTGGCCGACACGAACGGCACCGCTTTCGACATCGTCGTCCTGGGCGGAGGGAGTGGTGGCTATGCGGCCGCGCTCCGCGGCGCCCAGCTCGGCCTCTCCGTCGCCCTGATCGAGTCCGGCAAGATCGGCGGAACCTGCCTGCACAACGGGTGCATCCCGACGAAGGCCCTCCTGCACGCCGCGGAGATCGCCGACAACGCGCGCGAGAGCGAGAAGTTCGGCGTCCGCGCGACGCTCGAGGGCGTCGACATGCCCGCCGTGAACCAGTACAAGGACGCGGTCGTGGCGCGCCTCTACAAGGGGCTGCAGGGTCTCATCGCGTCGCGCAAGATCGCGGTCATCGAGGGCCACGGTCGCCTCGTCGGACCCGACACGATCGAGGTCGACGGCCGGCGCTACACCGGTCGGAACATCGTCCTCGGCACCGGCTCGTACGCGAGGTCGTTGCCCGGGCTCGAGATCGGCGGCCGGGTCATCACCTCCGACCAGGCCCTCCAGCTCGACTGGATCCCGTCGTCGGTGATCGTCCTCGGCGGCGGCGTGATCGGCTCCGAGTTCGCGAGCGTCTGGACGTCCTTCGGCGTCGACGTCACGATCATCGAGGCCCTGCCGCACCTCGTCCCGAACGAGGACGAGGCCCTGAGCAAGGCCTTCGAGCGCGCGTACCGCAAGCGTGGGATCGCGTTCAACCTCGGAGTCCGGTTCGCGGGCGTCACCCAGGACGACAACGGCGTGCACGTCTCCCTCGAGGACGGCAAGACCTTCGACGCGGACCTGCTCCTGGTGGCGGTCGGGCGCGGACCGAGCACCGCGGGTCTCGGATACGAGGAGCAGGGGATCACCCTCGACCGCGGCTTCGTGATCACCGACGAGCGCCTGCACACGGGCGTCGGCAACATCTACGCGGTGGGCGACATCGTGCCCGGGCTGCAGCTCGCGCATCGCGGGTTCGCCCAGGGCATCTTCGTCGCCGAGGAGATCGCCGGTCTCGCTCCCCAGGCGATCGTCGAATCGGGGATCCCGCGGGTCACCTACTCGGACCCCGAGGTCGCCTCGGTCGGCCTCACCGAGGCGAAGGCCAAGGAGACGTTCGGCGACGACGCCGTCGAGACCCTCGAGTACAACCTCGGCGGCAACGGCAAGAGCCAGATCCTCGCGACGGCCGGGTTCGTCAAGCTCGTCCGTCAGAAGGACGGACCAGTCGTCGGCGTGCACATGATCGGCGCACGCGTGGGCGAGCTCATCGGTGAGGGCCAGCTGATCGTCAACTGGGAGGCGTACCCCGAGGACGTCGCCTCGCTGGTGCACGCACACCCCACACAGAACGAGGCCCTCGGCGAGGCGCATCTCGCCCTGGCCGGCAAGCCGTTGCACGCCCACAACTGACCCTGGGACCACCACCCCTGATTCGTGAGGAGGCGCGAGGTCATGTCTGACTCCGTGCAGATGCCGGCCCTCGGCGAGAGCGTCACCGAGGGCACCGTCACCCGTTGGCTCAAGGCCGTCGGCGACACCGTCGCCGTCGACGAACCCTTGCTCGAGGTGTCGACCGACAAGGTCGACACCGAGATCCCGTCCCCGTTCGCCGGGGTGCTCGAGCAGATCCTCGTCCAGGAGGACGAGACGGTCGGCGTCGGCACGGCGCTGGCGCTGATCGGCT
>JAJYCD010000137.1 GCA_021778635.1 Actinomycetes bacterium | reverse complement strand
ATGGGAGAATTGTCATGACCACGAACCCGATCCTCGACACCGCACCGGCGACCGGCTTCTTCGACGACGCGGCCAAGGGGACCTCCGCTCCCGGCTGGCTCGTCCGCGGGATCGTCCGCTCGTGGGGCCTCGACCCGGCCCTGACCTCGGTGGACCTGATCACCGTCTCGGAGAATGCGACCTTCCTCGTGGCCACGGGCGGCATCCCCGTCGCCGTCACGCGCGTCGCCCGCCCCGGGTACATGGCGAGTTCGGCGGAGTTCGAGTCGGAGGTCGCGTGGGTGGCCGCGCTCGGGGCGTCCGCCCTGGTGCGTGTGCCACGCGGCATCCCCACGGTGGGCGGCACGTACGTCGCGGTGGTCGTCGACGACGAGGGTGCGTCGTGGTCCTGCGTGAGCTACTCGTACGTCGAGGGGAGCATCCTCGAGGACGTCGCCGAGCCGGTCCCGTACTACCGCGAGATCGGCCGCACCACCGCGCACCTCCACGACCACGCCGGCTCGTGGACCCCACCCCGCGAGTTTCGCCGGCACTCGTGGACGAGCGCCGACATGGTCGGCCCGACCTGCCGGTGGGGCAGGTGGCAGGACGTGTCCTTCACGGCGGCGGAGCGCGGCCTCCTCGAGTCCGCCGAGCGGGCGGCCCTCGCGACCATCGCCGACGCGCCGCGCACGCCGACCGACTGGGGTCTGATCCACGCCGACCTGCGCCCGTCGAACCTCATGATCGACGACGGCGTGCTCACGGTGATCGACTTCGACGACTGCGGCTACTCCTGGTACCTGTACGACTTCGCGTCGGCGCTGACCTTCATGGAGCACGTCGCCGACGCCCCGACCATGGCGAAGGAGTGGGTCGAGGGGTACTCGGAGGTCCGCCCGCTCTCCCGCACCGACGAGCAGCTCGCGTGCGCGCTGTCGATGGTCCGCCGCCTGCAGATGCTCGGCTGGACCACGACGCACCGCGAGGACGCCCTGCCGCCCGCCCTGTGGACCGCTCAGAAGGACGGCACCCTCGCGGTGGCCGAGACGTTCCGACGGTCTCCCACGTGGTTGATCGACTGAGCCGTCCGGCGGCCGTCCTGCTGGACCTGGACGGGACGCTCCTGGACTCCGAGCCGCTGTGGTCCGCTGCCGCGCGCCACCTGGCCGAGCAGCAGGGGCGCCCGTGGAGCACGTTCGACGACCACGAGATCGTCGGCTGGTCCGTCCCGGCCGTTGCGTCCTACCTGCGCGGTCGCGGCGTCGGGCAGGACGAGACGTGGATCGTGGACCAGCTCCACGCGCTCGTCGGCGCCGCGATGCTCGGCTCGCTGCCGTGGCGCGACGGAGCGTTCGAGCTCCTCACGCTCCTCCGGGACGCCGAGGTCCCGGTGGCCCTCGTCACGATGACCTACCGGCGGCTCGCGGACCTCGTCGTGCGGGCCGCTCCGGGCGGAACGATCCAGGTGCTGGTCACGGGCGACGACGTGACGTGGGGGAAGCCACATCCGGAGGCGTACCGGACCGCTGCCCGGCTGCTCGGCGTCGACCCGTGGCGCTGCGTCGCCGTCGAGGACTCGCCGACGGGGGTCGCCGCGGCCCTCGGCAGCGGCGCCTGGACGTACGCGGTCGACCCGTCCCAGCCGATCTCTGGGCCGCACGCCCAGGCCGTACGGCTGCAATGCGTCGACGGGCTCGGGCCGGTGATCGCGGAGCTGCGCGTGCGGCTCGCTGGCCCTGCGCCTGCGGGTGTGGGTGCTGTCGGCTAGCGCGGAGGTCGCGTCAGGTCGGGGTCTCCTGCTCGAGCCAGTCGTCGAACGTGACGACCTCAAGCCGTGGTGTGCGAGAGGGGGGAGCAGCGTCGGGTTGGCGACACTTCGCCAATGTGCCCCCTTGCAGCGAGGCGCTGACCTGCGTGTTCGTGACGTGGCCGGGTCCCCGGCCCGCGTGGTCGCCGTGGTCTGTCGTCTCGCCTCCGGCGGCCATCCGATCGCTGAGCGTGGCCCTGCACTCCGATGGGCCCTTCGGGCGGTTCGCGCGTGGTCGGGGTCGGTGCTCCGCACCGAGGTGCTCACGTCGGGCGTGAAGGTGCCCGCAGGCCCCGTCTGCGTTCCGGGCTGGTGCTCCGCTATCGGATGGACGCCTCTGTGTGAGCCCGGCCCGCACAGGCACGTCGGCGCGGTGGGGTTCGGCTGTCCCGATGCGGGGGCGGCGGCGCGGTGCGTGCTCGGCGCTCGCGCGCCGTGCGCGCGCCCCGCATCCCCCGTCGCCGCATCGGGGCACGTCCGGCCCGCTCCGGCTCCCGGGGTGGCTTCGAGGGCTCCCGAGTTACGTTGCTATATCAAGTCAAGAGACGCCCGCTGGCGCGCCCCGATTACTCCCAACCTTCACGAACCTGCGTCGCCTGGCGGTCGACCCATAGGCTCAGTTCATGCTTGAGACTTTGGGCCCGGACACATCCTCGACCTACTGGGCGGCCGTTGCCCAGATTGTGCCAGTCTTGTCACTGGCTCTTGTCCTGGAAATGCGAAGATCGGCAACCCGCTGGACACCGCAAGCACGGGCACAGCGTCGAGTCGAATCGGCCGCCCATCTTGTGAACGGTTTACTTCTCGTCACAACGTTTATTGCCGCAACCGACCCCTTGCGCGGGAGATCGCCCTATCTGAGCGGGCGCACCGTTTCGACTTTTCTCGTAGTCTCCCTTTTCCTGCTTGTCATTAATCCGTTGTACTACGCGACGGTGCGATCGAATGTGGATCTCATCGTCCAAGCGGATCGACGAGTCCGCCGACTCTTCATGAGAAGGAGGCGCCAGGCCATCGCGTCATATCGCGCCAAACTCGCAGAGCTTAGAAGCGAATTAGTCGCTATGGAGGATGCGGTCAGGACCTCAATCACCCAAGCGCGCACTGCTGCAGCCGAGGTTGGGTTACTTGGAATGACCGCCGCAGAGTGGAGAGTGTCGATCATCAAGGATGAACCTGCGCCGCAAGGCAGGTACGACGCGCTGCATATCGGCAACTTTGCGAGGCTCGTCGACGAGTATGACCGACACCCAACAGCGGAACTCGCGAGTCGGCTGCGAAGATTCCGCGTCTGGATGGCACACGAGAACCTTGCGATCTTTCGTCGAATCGAGACAGAGATCGGCGATCTGGAGGCTAGTGCGGCTCTCGTTGAGGCACGCCTCAAGACCGGTCGACTTGATTCGGTCGAAATCATGTTCGTTGAAGAGAACATCAAGCACGCAGGAGAGGATTTCATCGCAATGTGGTCGAGCCGGCACCCGATCTGATTGTGGCTCGTGCGTGGCAGCCCAGTCACTGAAGGTAACGAGCGGCAAGCGGGTCGCTCAGGGGGCGCACTGGCATCGTGCCGGGTTCGCGACCAGGGTCGCGCCGCATCGCTTCCGCGACCGTGGGCGCCGGACTGGCCTCCCGACTTCACGGATGTGGCTCGCGGTCCCGCATTGACCAATCCGCAATCTGGTAGCGGCGCCGCATCCTGCGCGGCCCCGGCGTCGTTCCACACGACTGGTCTTGCCGGCCTCCCGGTGGGCGGACGCGCTCGATAGGCTGGCGGCATGGTCGAGCTCGAGGTGGATGGTGCCGCTCTGGCAGCAATCTGCGAGCAGTACGGCATCTCTCGGCTTGACGTCTTCGGCTCTGTGTCGCGCAGCGAGGCGGAGGTCGGGAGCGACGTGGACGTGTTGTACGACCTGGCGCCAGGGCGTCACCGGACGTGGGACATCGAGTTGCTCGTCGACGACCTGAGCGAGCTGTTCGGTCGGTACGTGGATCTCGTGTCGCGCCGGTCACTGCACCCCCTGATTCGCGCGAGCGTCGAGGCCGACGCGAAGGCGCTCTATGCGGCGGGATGCCCTGGGTCACGATGGTCTTCGACTACTCGGGTCGGTTTCAGCGACTCTCGGTCGACCATTGCTAGGCGACGGGATCACCGATGATGCCGTTCTGGTCCAGTCGAGGCACCCATGCCAGTGCCGCACGACGCGCCGCCGTCGTCTACGCGCTTCTAGCATGCCTGGGTCTGACCCGCGCCATCGCCAAGGGAGCCACCGGTCCTGAGCTGCTTTCAGGGGTGATCTTCTTCGCGCTGGGCGGAGCGCTCGTCGGACTTGTGGCATGGGCGACTACTCGGGGTGGGCGAAGCCGTACGAGACGCGACGACTCGTAGGCGTGCCTTTGGCCGGGCGGTCACGGAGACCACTCGGCCAGAGGCGTCTCGTCGCCCCCGAAGGCCGCCACCAGATGCGCGTCAGCATCTGCGGAGTCAGCTCGGCGGCCGGCGCCACGAGCGCGCGCGGCCGTCGGTCGGCGCGCCGCGTCCCGGCGACGAACAGGGCGAGGCCTCCGATCAGCCATCCCGACAGCACGAGCAGCGGACGGGTGATCGCGGCACCGTCGAAGAGGGCGACGTTGCGCAGCAGTGTCCCGGTCGCACCCGGGGGGAGGAGCTGTCCGATCGTGCCCCACGGGGTCGGGAGCAGCTCCGGTGCGCTGGTCAGCCCGGACAGGGGGCTGCCGAGCAGGATGAGCGCCACGACGGCGAGGCCCAGGCCCACGCGGCCGAGCATCCGCTGCAGCCCGAGAACCGTGAAGCAGGCGGCACCGGCGCCGAGCATCGCGCCCAGCGCGGTGAGCCAGTAGCTGCCGTCGACCGTGCCGAACCCGAACTGCAGGGTGGCGGTCAGCGCGAGGCCGCCGAGGACGGCGAACCCCAGCCCGGTCAGCACCCGCTGGCGGGCGCCGCGCACTCCCGCCATGATGCCCACCGCGGCGATCCAGCCACCGAGGGCGAGCGGCAGGGCGCCGGCGGACAAGCCGAAGCCGGTCGGTTCCCGGGCAGGGAACGGGCGCAGGTCGTCGACCGTCAGTGGCACCGACATGCCCGCTGCGAGCGTGGTCGCCGCGTGGGTCAGCGTGGTGGCCATCGTGGGGCTCGCGGCGGAGGCGACCTCCAGGGTGAGGCCGGACGTGCCGACCACGAGTGCCGCGTAGACCTCGCGGCCGAGGATCTGGTCGCGGGCCTGGTCGACGCTCGTGAGCGTGCGCACGTCGAACCCGCCCGGGCTGGCCTGCTCGAGGCGGGTCGTGAGCGCTGTCGCCTGGGGCGCAGGCGCGACGATCGCGACGGGGACGTGATGGAGTCCCGAGTGGATCCCCGGCAGCGCGAATGCGAGCAGCAGGATCACGACGGCACCGACGAGCCCGAGGGTCGTCAGCCCGATGCGTCGCCAGCTCGACGGGGCAGGGTGCTCGAGAGGTGCCGTCGGTGCCATGGCCATGGATCTGCCCTCCGTGCGTCAGAGGGTCGCTAAGATACGCCCCGTGTCTCCGAAGGGTAGGCCGTTGCGCTAAGATACGCAACGTATTCTGCAAGAGAGGGTGCACATGTCGACATCGACGACCCGGCGGCACGGCGACGCGCTGCGGGCAGGGATCCTGCGCGCCGTCCTGGACGAGCTGCACGACCACGGCTATCCGGGCGTGACCTACGACGGCGTGGCCCGACGGGCGCGCACGAGCAAGCCCGTGCTCTACCGGCGCTGGCGCTCGCGCGCACACCTGGTCCTGGACGCATTGACCGCCGAGCTCCCGCCGGTGCTCCCGATCCCGGACACCGGGAGCCTGCGGGGAGACCTGATCGCGCTCCTGCAGCTGATGCGCACCCGGTTCGCCCTGGTCGGAGCCCAGACGATCCGCGGCATCGTCGCGGACGCCGATGACGAGCTCCGTCGGGTTGCCCTCGAGCTCACGGACGTGTTCGCCGCCGAGATCTCCCGCTCGGTGGTGCAGCGCGCCAGCGACCGGGGCGAGATCGGCCCCGCGCACGTCCCGCTCCTGGTCTGCTCCGTGCCGGTCGTCCTGCTGCGGCACGAGCTGCTGCTCGCGGACGAGCCGACCGATCAGCGGATCGTCGAGATCGTCGACGTCGCCGGCCTGCCGCTGATCATCGACACTGCGAGGGCCTGACCCGCGAGGTGGAGTCGGGCCGCTACACCGGCCGCGTGATCGCCAGCACGAGTCGCGCCATCGTCGTGCGGGCGTCCTCCTGGTCGCGCACGGCATGACCGTCCCGGATCCCGCGCTGCAGCATGTCCTGGTAGAGGCTGGC
>JAJYCD010000136.1 GCA_021778635.1 Actinomycetes bacterium | reverse complement strand
CCGGAGTTCTGTGGCAGGGCCATGTGCGGCCCGATGGACCACGACTGCTGATCACAAGGAGAGAGCAGATGGCACAGCACAGCAAGGCGTACCGCCAGGCCGCCGAGAAGATCGAGAAGGACCACGTCTATTCGCCGCTCGAGGCCGTGCGCCTCGCGCAGGCGACGTCGACCGCGAAGTTCGACGCGACCGTCGAGGTCGCGTTCCGCCTCGGTGTCGACCCCCGCAAGGCGGACCAGATGGTTCGCGGCACCGTCAACCTGCCCCACGGCACCGGCAAGACCGCTCGGGTCCTGGTCTTCGCCACGGGTGACCGTGCCGAGGCGGCACGTGCCGCCGGCGCCGACATCGTCGGTGGCGACGAGCTCATCGACCGCGTCGCGGCGGGGTTCACCGACTTCGACTCCGCCGTCGCCACGCCCGACCTCATGGGCAAGGTCGGCCGCCTCGGGAAGGTGCTGGGTCCGCGCGGGCTCATGCCCAACCCGAAGACCGGCACCGTGACGATGGACGTCGCCAAGGCCGTGACCGAGATCAAGGGCGGGAAGATCGAGTTCCGCGTCGACAAGCACGCGAACCTGCACTTCATCGTCGGTAAGGTCTCCTTCACGGACGTGCAGCTCGTCGAGAACTACGCGTCGGTGCTCGACGAGGTCCTCCGGCTCAAGCCGGCGTCCTCGAAGGGCCGGTACATCACGAAGGCGACGATCGCCACGACGATCGGCCCCGGCATCCTGGTGGACCAGACCAAGACGCGGAACCTGACCGAGGACGACGCCGAGGTCGCCTGACCGCGAGCGCGCTCCGTCGGAGCAGCGAGGAGGCCCGGCGACGACCAGTCGCCGGGCCTCCTGGCACGTGGTGGCTCTGCTGCCGGCGCGGCGCCACTCCTGCGGTGGCCGAGCTCGCCGGGCGTCGCAGCCGATGATTTGGCGGCTCCGCCCCGGTGCCGTACGCTGGTCGTTGCCCAAGACCGCAGGTCGTCGGCTCCCGAGACTCAGCACCTTCCGAGGTGTCGTGTCCCGAGGGCCTACCGAAGTTCCGCATCCGCGGAGGCCAGCGCAGGTGAGAGTCTCAGCTTCGTCGGACGTGCTCCGACCGGTCCGAGCCCCGCGCCTGCGCGGGGCTCTTCTCATGTCCGGACCAGGTAGGCGAGCTGCGGCACCACCATCGGAAGGATTGCCATGGCGAGGCCGGACAAGGCAGCCGCAGTCGCAGAGCTCACGGACCAGTTCCGCGAGTCGAACGCGGCCGTGCTGACCGAGTACCGCGGGCTCACCGTCGCCCAGCTCAAGCAGCTGCGGCGCGCGCTCAGCGGCAACGCAACCTACGCCGTGGTGAAGAACACGCTGACCGCCATCGCGGCCAAGGAGGCGGGCGTCGAGGGTATCGACGCGCACCTCGCCGGCCCGTCGGCCATCGCCTTTGTGACCGGTGACCCGGTCGAGGCAGCCAAGGGTCTGCGTGACTTCGCCAAGGCGCATCCCGCGCTCGTGATCAAGGGTGGTGTCCTCGACGGGCGCTCCCTCGACGCCGCGGAGATCAACAAGCTCGCGGACCTCGAGTCCCGTGAGGTCCTGCTGGCCAAGGCGGCCGGCGTGTTCAAGGCGTCGCTCTACCAGGCGGCGTACCTCTTCACCGCGCCCGCGGCCCAGGCCGTGCGCACCATCGACGCGCTTCGGGAGAAGAAGCAGTCGATCGACGACGCAGCCTGAGCCTTCTGGCCAAGCCGCACCCCCACTTCTGCCGTCAGCAGGCCGGTAGGAACGACACGGAAGGAACGCCACCATGGCGAAGCTCAGCACCGACGAGCTGATCAATGCTTTCAAGGAGCTCACCCTCATCGAGCTCTCCGACTTCGTGAAGCAGTTCGAGGAGACCTTCGAGGTCACCGCTGCTGCTCCGGTCGCCGTCGCGGCCGCCCCGGCCGCCGGTGGCGCCGAGGTCGTCGTCGAGGAGGAGAAGGACGAGTTCGACGTCATCCTCGAGGCGGCCGGCGAGAAGAAGATCCAGGTCATCAAGGAGGTGCGCGCCCTCACGAGCCTCGGCCTGAAGGAGGCCAAGGACCTCGTCGACGGCGCCCCGAAGCCGGTTCTCGAGGCCGTCAACAAGGAGGCCGCCGAGAAGGCCAAGGCCGCCCTCGAGGGTGCAGGCGCCACCGTCACCCTCAAGTGACACCAGCGTGCGGTGGGTTCGCCCGCCGCACGTAGCGGAGCGAACACAGGCCGGCACCCCGCGTGGGGTGCCGGCCTGTGTCGTCCGCGCGGCGTACGGTGCAGGGTTGCGCTGCCAGGTGGACACGCACCTCGCGGCCGGTTATGCTAGCGCTTTGCGCTGGCCTTTGCCCGCGACCCCGAATAACCCGAGCCCGGATCGACGTCGTCGTGCGCGACGCCAGCGGGCTTGCGGCCGGGGGGTCGCGCCTCGTCCTGGCCGCGCAGAGTGCACTCGATCCGCAGGGAAGGACCCCTCTTGGCTGCCTCGCGCACCCCTTCTGCACCGTCCGCCGACGCTATCGCGAATCGCACCGCGTCCCGTCGCATCTCGTTCGCCAAGATCCACGAGCCGCTGGAGGTTCCTGACCTGCTCGGTCTCCAGACCGAGAACTTCGACTGGCTGCTCGGCAACGAGAAGTGGCAGGCCCGGGTGGCCGCCGCTCTCGAGAACGGACGTCAGGACGTCCCCGAGACCGCGGGGCTCGAGGAGATCTTCGAGGAGATCTCCCCGATCGAGGACTTCGCGCAGACGATGTCGCTGTCGTTCCGCGAGCACCGCTTCGAGCCGCCGAAGTACACGGCCGACGAGTGCAAGGAGAAGGACTTCACCTTCGCCGCACCGCTCTTCGTCACGGCGGAGTTCGTGAACTACACGACCGGTGAGATCAAGAGCCAGACGGTCTTCATGGGCGACTTCCCGCTCATGACCGACCGAGGCACGTTCATCATCAACGGCACCGAGCGCGTCGTCGTCTCGCAGCTCGTGCGGTCGCCCGGCGTGTACTTCGAGCGGACCGCCGACAAGACGTCCGACAAGGACATCTTCACGTCGAAGATCATCCCGTCCCGCGGGGCCTGGCTCGAGTTCGAGATCGACAAGCGCGACCACGTCGGCGTGCGTGTCGACCGCAAGCGCAAGCAGAACGCCACGGTGCTGCTCAAGGCGCTCGGCATGACGGAGTCGGAGATCCGCGAGGAGTTCGCGCAGTTCCCGGCCGTCATCGACACGCTCGAGAAGGACCACGTCAACACGCAGGACGAGGCACTGCTCGACCTCTACCGCAAGATCCGCCCGGGCGAGCCGCCCACGGTCGAGGCCGGTCGCGCGCTGATCGACAACTTCTACTTCAACAGCAAGCGCTACGACCTCGCGAAGGTCGGCCGCTACAAGGTGAACAAGAAGCTCGGCATCGACTTCCCGCTGAGTGCGTCGGTCCTCTCCAAGGAGGACATCGTCGCGACGATCAAGTATCTCGCGGCCCTGCACGCCGAGGTCGCGACGATCGGCGGTCTGCGCGCCGGTGAGCCGGTCGACATCCGCGTCGAGACCGACGACATCGACCACTTCGGCAACCGTCGCATCCGCGCCGTCGGCGAGCTGATCCAGAACCAGGTCCGCACGGGCCTGTCCCGGATGGAGCGGGTGGTCCGCGAGCGGATGACCACCCAGGACGTCGAGGCGATCACGCCGCAGACCCTGATCAACATCCGTCCCGTCGTCGCCTCCATCAAGGAGTTCTTCGGGACCAGCCAGCTGTCGCAGTTCATGGACCAGAACAACCCGCTCGCGGGGCTGACGCACAAGCGCCGCCTGTCCGCGCTCGGCCCGGGTGGTCTGTCCCGCGACCGCGCCGGCATGGAGGTCCGTGACGTCCACCCGTCGCACTACGGCCGCATGTGCCCGATCGAGACCCCGGAAGGCCCGAACATCGGCCTGATCGGCTCGCTCGCGACGTACGGGCGGATCAACCCGTTCGGCTTCGTCGAGACCCCGTACCGCAAGGTCGACCAGGGCAAGGTCACGGACGACGTGCACTTCCTGACGGCCGACGACGAGGACCGCTACGTCATCGCCCAGGCGAACGCACCGCTGAACGCGAACATGACGTTCGCCGAGGACCGCGTGCTCGTCCGGACCAAGGGCGGCGAGATCGACTACGTCGCCGGCACCGCCGTGGACTACATGGACGTCTCGCCGCGCCAGATGGTGTCGGTGGCCACGGCGCTCATCCCGTTCCTCGAGCACGACGACGCGAACCGTGCCCTCATGGGCGCGAACATGCAGCGCCAGGCCGTGCCGTTGGTCCGCTCCGAGGCGCCGCTCGTCGGTACCGGCATGGAGCGGCGCGCGGCCGTCGACGCGGGTGACGTGATCGTCGCGTCGAAGCCCGGTGTGGTGACCGAGGTCTCGGCCGACCTGATCGTCGTCGCGAACGACGACGGCACGACGACGAGCTACCGTGCGGCGAAGTTCCGCCGCTCGAACCAGGGCACGTCGTACAACCAGCGGGTGCTGGTCGACCACGGCGCACGCGTCGAGGTCGGCTCCGTCCTCGCGGACGGTCCGGCGACGGACGAGGGTGAGCTCGCGCTCGGCCGCAACCTGCTCGTCGCGTTCATGTCGTGGGAGGGCCACAACTACGAGGACGCGATCATCCTGTCGCAGCGCCTCGTCCAGGACGACATCCTCTCCTCGATCCACATCGAGGAGCACGAGGTCGACGCGCGCGACACCAAGCTCGGCCCCGAGGAGATCACCCGGGACATCCCGAACGTCTCCGAGGAGGTTCTCGCGGACCTCGACGAGCGCGGCATCATCCGCATCGGCGCCGAGGTCTCCGCCGGCGACGTCCTCGTCGGGAAGGTGACGCCCAAGGGCGAGACCGAGCTCACGCCGGAGGAACGGCTGCTCCGGGCGATCTTCGGCGAGAAGGCCCGCGAGGTGCGCGACACGTCCCTCAAGGTGCCGCACGGCGAGTCCGGCACGGTCATCGAGGTCCGCACGTTCAACCGTGAGGACGGCGACGAGCTGCCCGCCGGCGTGAACGAGCTGGTCCGGGTGTACATCGCCCAGCGACGCAAGATCACCGACGGCGACAAGCTCGCCGGACGTCACGGCAACAAGGGCGTCATCTCGAAGATCCTGCCGGTCGAGGACATGCCGTTCCTCCCCGACGGGACCGCGGTCGACGTCGTCCTGAACCCGCTCGGCGTCCCCGGACGCATGAACGTCGGTCAGGTGCTCGAGACCCACCTCGGGTGGATCGCGAAGCAGGGCTGGGACATCTCGCTCGCCGAGGGCGACGTCTCGTGGCGGGACGACATCCCCGCGGTGGCGGCGAAGTCCCCGGCCGGCAACCCGGTCGCGACCCCGGTCTTCGACGGCGTGCACGAGGACGCCCTCACCGGGCTGCTCTCGGCGACCCTGCCGAACCGTGACGGCGAACGCATGGTCGACGGGACCGGCAAGGCGCGGCTGTTCGACGGCCGCTCCGGCGAGCCTTTCCCCGACCCGGTGGCCGTCGGCTACATGTACATCCTCAAGCTGCACCACCTGGTCGACGACAAGATCCACGCCCGCTCGACCGGTCCGTACTCGATGATCACCCAGCAGCCGCTCGGTGGTAAGGCGCAGTTCGGTGGTCAGCGATTCGGCGAGATGGAGGTGTGGGCCCTCGAGGCGTACGGCGCCGCCTACACGCTCCAGGAGCTCCTCACCATCAAGTCCGACGACGTCCCCGGGCGCGTCAAGGTCTACGAAGCGATCGTCAAGGGCGAGAACATCCCCGACTCGGGCATCCCGGAGTCGTTCAAGGTTCTTCTCAAGGAGATGCAGTCGCTCTGCCTGAACGTCGAGGTGCTGTCCTCGGACGGCACCACGATCGACATGAAGGAGAGCGACGACGAGGTCTACCGCGCAGCGGAGGAGCTCGGCATCGACCTGTCCCGCCGGCCGAACGCCAGCAGCGTCGAAGAGATCTGACCTCGGTCCCGGTGCCGCTCACGGGCGGCACCGGGTTCCGACACCACAGTTGCACCTCCATCACCGCTGGGTCGCGATCGATCCGGCAAGCGAAGGAAGTAGGACCCCTTGCTCGACGTCAACGTCTTCGATGAGCTGCGTATCGGCCTGGCCACTG
>JAJYCD010000135.1 GCA_021778635.1 Actinomycetes bacterium | reverse complement strand
GTCGCGCGCGCCAGGCGGTTGGGCATGCCGTCCAGCCTGGCTCACCGACCGCGGGAGGGCTAGCCGGACCGGCCGGCAGCGTTCCGCGCGACCAGGACGACGGCGAGCACGGACGCGGCCATCCACACGGCGGCGTACCCGAAGGCGAGACCGGGGGCGACCGTCGCCCAGATCACGCCGACGACGAGGGACGCCCCCAGATCCCCTGCCGACTGCACGAGGCCGAGGACGCCGTACCCGTTGCCGCGCAGGTGGTCGGGAAGCATCATCGCGACCATCGTCGACTCCGCGGTCTCCGCGAGGCCGATCCCGATCCCGGCGAGCACGAACGCGACGAGCAGCACCACCCACGCGTGCTGCTCCCAGGCGAAGCCGAGGTAGGCGATCACGTACACGGCCGCCCCGCCCGCGAACACGAGCCGTGGGCTGGTCCGGTCGATCACCCGACCACCGCCGAGCGCGGCCAGGGTTGCCGCACCGTTGTGCACCGCGTACAGCACGATCGCCAGGCTCGTCGCGGCGGCTGCGCTCCGTCCGTCGGCGCGAAGCAGGTCGGTGGCGCGCAGGATCAGCAACGTCGTCGCGACGTTGCCCAGCTCGAACAGCGCCACCGGCACGAACGCGCGCGCGAGCCCGGCCTGCCGCAGCTCGCGCAGGTTGAAGGACAGCGTGCGGCGACGACCCGGCGCGCTCAGGGTCCGGCGCGCCTCGCGGGCGGCCACCGTGATCGCCACGGCGGCGAAGATCGACGGGATGAACGCGAGCAGGATCACGTGCCGGACGCCGAGGACCCCCACGAGAGCGGCGGCCAGCAGCGGGCCGGCGACGGCACCGGCGTTGTCACCGGCACGCTCGACCCCGGCGGCACGACCGTAGGCCTCGCGCGGGACGAGCGACACGAGCAGCGTGTCGCGCGCCGGCGAGCGGATGCCTCGGGACATCCAGGCGAGCGCGCGCAGTCCGGCGACCTGCCAGACGGCCGTGGTCAGCCCGATCGCCGCCGTCGCCACCGCAGTCAGGAGATACCCGCCCCGCGCGAGCTGGGCGCGTCGGCGCGGGTCGTTCGAGAGCGGGCCACCGGCGAGCTTGGTCAGGCCGATGAGCGCGTCGGAGACGCCCTCGATCGCCCCGAGCGCTCCCGGACCGGCCCCGAGGGTCGCGCTGAGGAACGTCGGGAGCACGCTCGTGGCCATCTCGTGGCCCGCGTCGGAGAAGAACGACGCCGCGCCCACGCTCGCGACGCCGGGGGTCAGCCATCGCGTGCCGTCGGGCCCGGCCTCCGGTGCGTCCACACCTTCGTCGGACCCGGCCGCCGGCACGTCGGGGCCGCGGTCGGGCCTCTCAGGTCCGGTAGCGGTCACGGCCGTCCTCCTCCGGGAGAACCTGCGGACGGTTCGGTCACGTCCCGCCCTCCGCCGCGATCAGCTCGGCGCCTGCACGCGCCGCCTGGGGGTCCAGGTAGCACCCTCCGCGCGGACCGTAGCGCCCACCCGGGGTCGCGTCGTAGCGGAGCGGCTGCCCGGCCGGCAGGTTGAGCGCCTCGAGCTCGTCCTCGTCGAGGTCGTCGACCAGGGCGCACAGTGCCCGCAGGCTGTTCCCGTGGGCGACCACCAGGACGTGGCGGCCGGACTGCACCCGGCTCGAGATCTCCTCCTCCCAGCACGGCCGCACGCGTTCGACGACGTCGTGCAAGGACTCTCCAGAACCTGGCACCGGCAGCCCGGGCGGTCGGGTGCTGACCAGCTCCCAGGTCGCGACGTCCGCAGGGTCGGCCGCCGGAGGTCGCCCGTGCAGGGTGCGCCGCCAGGCAAAGAACAGGTCATGTCCGTACCGCTCCGCGACCGTCCGCTTGGGGAGCCCGGTGAGGATGCCGTAGTCGCGCTCCTCGAGCCGCCAGTCCTCGACCAGCGGCACCACGAGCCCGAGCTCGGCGAGCACGGCGTCCGCGGTGCGGCGGGCACGGCGCAACGGCGACGAGAGGACGAGGTCCGGGATCGCGCCGCGCTCCGCGAGCAGCTGGCCGGCCGCGCGGGCCTGGCGCTCCCCCAGCGACGACAGGTCGACGTCCAGCAGACCGGTGAAGATCCGGGCCGCGTTGTAGGTGCTCTCGCCGTGCCGCAAGAGGGTCAGCGTCCCCGAGCCGTGCATCCACCGCCCTCCCTTCGTCACCGCGGCGACTATAGCCAGGAGCCGTCGACGTCCGCGCGGTCGTCCGGTCCGACCGGGGCCTCACCCGGGATCTGAGTCGAAGGTCACACGTCCGTCCTGGGCCTTCGGCCTAGCGTGGCTGTGTCATAGCAAGGTCGCTATCCAGCAAAGCCAGAGGCAATCGTGAGCGCTGCCCGACCCGAGGGACGCGCCGTCACCGGTGCATCCGCACGTTTCGCCGACCTGCGTCGCCGCGCTCCCGGCAGGGGCCCGCGCCGCGACACGCTCCGGCCCGTCGCCCATGAGCCGCATCGATCGCGACGCCGGGTGGCGCTCCGGGCCGCGGGTGTCGCGGGAGCCGCCGTCCTCCTCCTCGCCGGATGCTCGTCCTCGACGACGAGCGGCACGACCATCAAGGGCGGCGAGGCGAGCCTGGTCCTTCCGGATCTCGGCTCCGTGACGATCCTGGGCGGGATCTCCGGTCGCGTGCTGCTGATCTTCGGCCTGGTGGTGTGCCTCGCGGGCATCGCGTTCGGCGCGCGCACCTACGCCGAGCTCCGCACCATGCCGGTCCACTCGTCGATGCTCGAGATCTCCGAGCTCATCTACTCGACGTGCAAGGCCTACCTGATCCAGCAGGGTCGGTTCCTGCTCATGCTCTGGGTGTCGATCGCTGCCGTGATCGTCGCCTACTACGGGTTCCTCGTGGGCTTCCCGTGGGGCAGGGTCGCGATCGTCATCGCCTTCAGCCTCGTCGGCATGGCCGGCTCGTACTCGGTCGCGTGGTACGGGATCCGCGTCAACACCTTCGCGAACTCCCGCGTCGCGTTCGCGTCCCTGCGCGGCAAGCCCATGCCGATGCACCGCATCCCGATGAAGTCGGGCATGTCGATCGGGATGGTGCTGATCAGCATCGAGCTGATCATGATGCTGATCATCCTGCTGTTCCTCCCGCGGGACCTCGCCGGGGCCTGCTTCATCGGGTTCGCGATCGGCGAGTCCCTGGGCGCGTCGGTGCTCCGCATCGCGGGCGGCATCTTCACCAAGATCGCCGACATCGGCGCGGACCTGATGAAGATCGCGTTCAAGATCAAGGAGGACGACGCCCGCAACCCCGGCGTGATCGCGGACTGCACCGGCGACAACGCCGGGGACTCGGTGGGCCCGAGCGCGGACGGATTCGAGACCTACGGCGTCACCGGCGTCGCGCTCATCACGTTCGTGCTGCTCGCGGTGCACGACCCCGCGATCCAGGCGAGCCTGCTCGTCTGGATCTTCGCCGTCCGTGTGGCGATGCTCATCGCCTCGGCGGTGTCGTACCTCGCGAACGACCTGTGGACGCGGTCCCGTTATGCGCACGTCGACCGCTTCAACTTCGAGGAGCCGCTCAGCTCGCTGGTGTGGATCACCTCGGCGGTGTGCGTCGTCACCACGTTCGTGACGACCTACGCGGTGCTGGGCCAGTCGCTCGAGAACGGCCTGTGGTGGAAGCTCGCCACGATCATCTCGTTCGGCACGATCGCCGGGGCGATCATCCCCGAGCTCGTCAAGGTCTTCACCTCGACCCACAGCAAGCACGTCCGCGAGGTCGTCAAGAGCTCGCGCCAGGGCGGCGCCTCGCTCAACATCCTGTCCGGTCTGGTCGCCGGGAACATGTCGGCCTACTGGCTCGGCATCGCGATCGTCAGCCTGATGGGCGGTGCGTTCCTGATGAGCGGCCTCGGGCTCGACGCCCTCATGATCGCGCCGGCGGTGTTCGCGTTCGGCCTCGTCGCGTTCGGGTTCCTCGGGATGGGACCGGTCACGATCGCGGTGGACTCGTACGGCCCCGTCACCGACAACGCCCAGAGCGTCTACGAGCTGTCCCTGATCGAGGACGTCGACGGGATCGAGGAGGAGCTCGAGCGGGACCACGGGTTCACCCCCGAGTGGACCAAGGGCAAGCAGATGCTCGAGGAGAACGACGGCGCGGGCAACACCTTCAAGGCGACCGCCAAGCCGGTGCTCATCGGCACGGCCGTGGTCGGCGCGACGACGATGATCTTCTCGATCATCATGAGCCTGACGGACGGGCTCACCACCGGCATGGCGAACCTCTCCCTGCTGCACGCGCCGCTGCTCCTCGGGCTCATCACC
The DNA here is from genome assembly GCA_021778635.1 of Actinomycetes bacterium. Lineage (GTDB taxonomy): Bacteria > Actinomycetota > Actinomycetes > Actinomycetales > Cellulomonadaceae > JAJDFX01. Next base: position 1,864 of record JAJYCD010000135.1, on the reverse strand, counting down.
GGCGGCGCGGTGGTCTTCTGGTTCACCGGTGCCTCGATCCAGGCGGTCACGACCGGCGCCTACCGCGCGGTCGAGTTCATCAAGAACACGATCAAGCTCGACGGCGAGACCAAGGCGAGCGAGGCCGACTCCCGCCGCGTCGTGGAGATCTGCACGCAGTACGCCCAGCAGGGCATGCTCAACATGTTCCTGGGCGTGTTCTTCGCGACCCTCGCGTTCGCGTTCGTCGAGCCGTACTTCTTCATCGGCTACCTGATCTCGATCGCGATCTTCGGCCTCTACCAGGCGATCTTCATGGCCAACGCGGGTGGCGCGTGGGACAACGCGAAGAAGATCGTCGAGGTCGACCTGCACGCGAAGGGCACCGCGCTGCACGACGCGACGATCGTCGGCGACACCGTCGGCGACCCGTACAAGGACACGTCCTCGGTGGCCCTCAACCCGGTCATCAAGTTCACGACGCTGTTCGGGCTCCTCGCGGTCGAGCTGGCGGTCAGCCTGACCGACCGCGGCGACCACACCCTCGTCGTCGTCCTCGCGGCCGTGTTCTTCCTGGTCTCGGCGTTCTTCGTGCACCGGTCGTTCTACGGCATGCGGATCCGCACGACCCTCGAGGACACCGGGATGGATGCCGAGGTGCACGGGCTGCCCGACGGCAACGGTGCGACCGCGTCCGACGCGTCGCGTCGAGATGCCGAGCTGACGCAGTCGGGAGTGGGTGACGAACGATGAAGGTCGCGATCCAGTACGCAGCGGCACTGGTCGACTCCGACGGGCACGTGGCCGGCCACGACGCCGGGGCGACCCTGGTCCGGCGCCTGCTCCGGGTGTTCCCCGGAGCGGAGCTGATCGGCCCCGGACCGCGCCACTGCGCCGGGTTCAACATGATCCCGCTCGAGTTCGTGGACGGCGACGACACCGTCGTCATCGCGATGGACGTGATCGACTCGTTGAGCACGTGGCGCACGCTCAAGGCGAACTGCGACGAGCCGAAGATCATGAACTTCATCTGGTGGAACACGTCGCAGTACACCCACCCGGTCGAGAGGGCCGCCCTCGCACTCTCGTGCGCCCTGTTCCCGACCTTCGCCAACTCCGAGCGCACGGCCATCGAGGTGCGCGAGATCGTCTCGAGCTGGACGATCTCGCCGATCGCGGAGAAGGCCAAGATCGCCTGGGTCAACCTCGGCATCCGCCTCGAGCACGTGCGCCCACGGCACGAGCCGACGGTCCCCGTCGTGCTCTACCCCGCGATCTACCTGTCCGAGCGCAAGCAGCCGAAGCTCTTCTTCGACGTCGTGGAGCGCGTGGTCAAGCGCACGCCGATCAAGGTCGAGGCACGCCTGCACGAGTCGCACCTGATCTCCGAGTGGGCCATGGCGTTGTCCCGCAAGGACTGGACCTGGGTCGGTCCGCTCACCGCGAGCCGCGAGGACTACTGGGAAGCCCTCGCGCGGACCACGGCGTTCCTCGCGACGGCGACCGAGGAGTCGTACGGGCTGGAGTACATCGAGGCGCTCGTCGCCGGGGCGATCGGGGTGTTCCCGGATCGGCCGTGGGTGCGCGCGATCCTGCCCGCGGGCTACCCGTTCCTCTACCGGACGCCGGCCGAGGCCGAGGCACTGCTCTACCGAGCCGTCACCGACACCGCGGCCTGCCGCCGCGAGCTCGACGAGGCCGCCGGCGGCGACTTCGCCCAGTGGCTGCGCGCCCGCCACGACGACGACCAGTTCGAGAGGGCGATCGCCGACCGCGTGACCGAGTGGTTCGGCGTCTGACCCCACGTCGCACGTGACACCACGACCGGCGGTCTCCGCCGACGGACGTGCCGCCCGCCCGAGCCTCGGACTCGAGCGGGCGGCAC
>JAJYCD010000043.1 GCA_021778635.1 Actinomycetes bacterium | reverse complement strand
ACGACACGACGAACCAAGGAGATCCACGGTGGCTGAGCTGTTCTACGACGACGACGCCGATCTGTCCATCATCGCCGGCCGCAAGGTCGCGGTCATCGGCTACGGCAGCCAGGGCCACGCGCACGCGTTGAACCTTCGTGACTCCGGGGTCGACGTCCGCGTCGGGCTGCGGGCCGGTAGCGCGTCGATCGCGAAGGCCGAGGCCGAGGGCCTCCGGGTCCTGCCGGTCGTCGACGCGGTGAAGGAGGCGGACGTCGTCGTCATCCTCGCGCCGGACCAGGTCCAGCGGCACGTGTACCGCGACGAGATCGCGCCGAACCTGAACCCTGGTACGGCACTCGTCTTCGGTCACGGATTCAACATCCGATTCGGCTACATCAAGCCGGATGCTGGGTTCGACGTCGTCATGGTCGCCCCCAAGGGCCCCGGGCACCTCGTGCGGCGGGAGTTCGTCGACGGTCGCGGCGTTCCGGTGATCGTGGCGGTCGAGCAGGACGCGTCGGGCTCCGCGTGGCCGCTCGCGCTCTCCTACGCCAAGGCGATCGGTGGGCTCCGTGCCGCCGGGATCAAGACGACGTTCACCGAGGAGACCGAGACCGACCTCTTCGGCGAGCAGGCGGTGCTGTGCGGCGGTGTCTCCCAGCTGATCCAGTACGGCTTCGAGACGCTGACGGAGGCCGGTTACCAGCCGGAGGTCGCGTACTTCGAGGTGTTGCACGAGCTCAAGCTCATCGTCGACCTCATCCACGAGGGCGGCATCGCCAAGCAGCGGTGGAGCGTCTCCGACACGGCAGAGTACGGCGACTACGTCTCGGGCCCGCGGGTCATCGACCCGCACGTCAAGGACAACATGAAGGCGGTCCTCGCGGACATCCAGTCCGGTGTCTTCGCGGCGCGCTTCATCGCCGACCAGGATGCCGGCGCTCCCGAGTTCACCGCGCTGCGCGCCAAGGGCGAGGCGCACCCGATCGAGGCGGTCGGCCGCCAGCTCCGCAAGCTCTTCGCCTGGGTCAAGCCCTCCGACACCGACTACGTCGAGGGAAGCGCCGGGCGCTGACCGAGTGGTCCGTGAGGGACGAGCGGCCCGGGAGGTCGAGCCGGGTGCTTCCCGAGTGTGGTGCTGGGGAAGCGCCGGGCGCTGACCGAGTGGTCCGTGAGGGACGAGCGGCCCGGGGGTGCTGCGCACGTGCGCAGCACCCCCGGGCACGCCGAGCGAAGAGGGTGGCATGACGACGGTCGGCGAGGCGGCGTCCGATCCTGACGAGATCGCGTCGTTCTGGGAGCTTGCGCGCGGTCGAGCCGGACTGGCTCGTCTCGCGGTGGTGACCGGGGCGGGCGCGACCGCAAGTGTCGCGCCGCCCGCGTGGGCCTTCGGGGACACGCCGGAGATCGCGGACGGTCTGCTGGATCTGGTGCTGGCAGGTGTCAAGACGGCAACGGTCTCGCCGGTGTGGGAGTACGAGGCGTCGGGTGCGTCGGTGCCGTCGGTCGGCGATCTGTCGATCGTGCTCGACGGGCGGGCTCATCCGCGTGCCCTGATCCGGACGTCGGCGGTGCGTACCGCGCGGTTCGACCAGGTCGACGAGGCGCACGCGTGGGCGGAGGGCGAGGGCGACCGGAGCCTCGCGTCGTGGCGGGTCGAGCACGAGGCGTACTACCGACGGCTGATGGGTCGGCGTGGTCTCGAGTTTCGGCCGGACATGGTGCTGGTGCTCGAGGCCTTCGAGGTCAGGTTTCCGCCTCGATCGCGGTGACCAACCAGTGGGACGGCCGTCCCACTCGGTGGGACGACAGGATAGGATCCGCAGCATGACGCGCACCATCAACCTGGCAGTCGTCGCAGGTGACGGCATAGGTACCGAGGTCGTCGAGCAGGGTCTGCTCGCTCTCGAAGCGGCGCTCTCCGGCACCGACGTCCGCGTCGAGACGACCGACTTCGACCTCGGCGCGCGCCGGTGGCACGCGACCGGAGACACGCTCACCGACGAGGACCTCGCGGCGATCCGGACGCACGACGCGATCCTTCTCGGGGCGATCGGCGACCCCGGGGTGCCGAGCGGCGTGCTCGAGCGAGGACTGCTGCTGCGGCTGCGGTTCGCACTCGACCACTACGTGAACCTCCGACCCAGCAAGCTCTACCCCGGCGTCGCGTCACCGCTCGCACACCCCGGAGATGTGGACTTCGTCGTCGTGCGTGAGGGCACCGAGGGACCCTACGTCGGCAACGGCGGAGCGATCCGCGTCGGGACCCCCCACGAGGTCGCCAACGAGGTGAGCGTCAACACGGCGTTCGGAGTCGAGCGGGTCGTCAGAGATGCCTTCGCTCGCGCTGCGGCCCGTCCGCGGAAGTCGCTCACGCTCGTCCACAAGCACAACGTGCTGGTGCACGCCGGCCACCTGTGGCGCCGCACGGTCGAAGCCGTCAACGCGGACTTCCCCGAGGTGACGGTCGACTACCTGCACGTCGATGCGGCGACGATCTTCCTGGCGACGAACCCGTCGCGGTTCGACGTGATCGTCACCGACAACCTCTTCGGCGACATCCTCACGGACCTCGCTGCGGCGATCACCGGAGGCATCGGGCTCGCTGCCTCGGCGAACATCAACCCGGACCGCTACGCGGACGGCACCAGCGTCGCGCCGTCGATGTTCGAGCCGGTGCACGGCTCGGCCCCGGACATCGCCGGTCAGGGCAAGGCGGACCCGACGGCGACTGTGCTGTCGGTCTCGCTCATGCTCGACCACCTCGGCCTCACCGAGGCCGCCGCCGTCGTGGAACGGGCCGTCGCGGCGGACGTCCTTGAGCGTGGGGGCCGAGTACGGTCGACGACCGAGGTGGGCAAGGACCTCGCCGCGCGGATCGCCGGCTGAGCCCCCGGTCGGTCGACGCGTTCGACCGACCGCCAGCGCCTCCTCGGCCGTCGCCGCCGGTACCGTCATCCCGTGTGCAGCGCGCAGGTCCAGTGAAAGGCCAGATCATGAGCTCGACTACCGACACCCCTCAGACCTCGACCGACGCGGACGGCGCATTCGCGGTCCATCCCTCCGTCACCGCGGCGACGGCTGCCGAGCGCACGTCGGCGCTCGCCGCACCGAAGTTCGGCACCGTCTTCACCGACCACATGGCCAGGATCAGCTGGAGCCAGGATGCGGGATGGCACGACCGGAGGGTCGAGGCCTACGGCCCGCTCCTGCTCGATCCGGCATGTGCGGTGCTGCACTACGCCCAGGAGATCTTCGAGGGCCTCAAGGCGTACCGGCACGCAGACGGCTCGGTGTGGACCTTCCGTGCGGAGGCCAACGCCGCGCGATTCGCGTCCTCGGCCCGTCGACTGGCGCTCCCGGTCCTTCCCGAGGACGACTTCCTCGGTGCGATCGCGGCGCTGGTCCGCACTGACGTCGACTGGGTCCCCTCCGGCGACGAGATGTCCCTGTACCTCCGGCCGTTCATGTACGCCTCGGAGAACTTCATCGGCGTGCGCGCGACACTCGAGGCGGAGTTCCTGGTGATCGCCTCGCCGGTCGGTCCGTACTTCGCCAGTGGCGTTCACCCCGTGTCGATCTGGGTAGCCGAGGACTACCACCGGGCCGGTGCCGGGGGGACGGGCGCGGCGAAGTGCGGCGGCAACTATGCCGCGAGCCTGGTGGCGCAGCAGGAGGCGTACGCGCAGGGCTGCGAACAGGTGTGCTTCCTGGACTCGGAGACGAACACCTACCTGGAGGAGCTCGGGGGGATGAACGTGTTCGTCGTGGGCGCCGACGGGCACGTGGCGACGCCCGAGCTCACCGGCTCGATCCTCGAAGGGGTCACGCGTTCGTCGATCGTGCAGCTCCTCACCGATGCCGGGCGAACCGTGCACGAGCGCCGCATCACGCTCGACGAGGTCCGCGCGGGGCTCGAGTCGGGCGAGATCGCCGAGGTGTTCGCGTGCGGCACGGCAGCGGTCGTGACTCCGATCGGCCGACTCGCGGGTAGCGGGTTCGACCTGCCGGTCGGCGACGGCACGGCAGGCGCCGTCACGACGGCGATCCGGACCGAGCTCACGGACATCCAGTACGGTCGCGCGGCCGACCGGCACGGGTGGATGCACCGCATCGTCTGACGTCGCCACTCGGCGGTCCTCGTCCCGCTCGGTCGGGGGCGGCTCGCTCGCGCCGGTGCGGCGCGGGCGGGCCGCTGTTCACGCCGGCGGTGCGTTGTGGCATGATGACCCACGTGACGCAGTACCAGCTCATTATCGAGTAGCGCGTTCGGCCGAGCCGAACGCGCAGACCTCCCGTACCCCGGGGGGTCTTTTTGTTGTCGGGCACCATCCCCGCCCCGCGACAGAGCCGATCATCCCGCCGGCACCACCCACCGCCGGTCCTCCCGTCAGGAGAGGTGATCGGCGTTCGCCCTCACCTCGCACGAAGAGAGCCTCACGTGACCACGAGCACCAGCGAGCCGTTCCACGTCTACGACACCACGCTGCGCGACGGAGCCCAGCAGGAGGGCATGAACCTGACCGTCCAGGACAAGCTCGCGATCGCGCCGTTGCTCGACGAGCTCGGCGTGGGGTACATCGAGGGGGGCTGGCCCGGGGCGATCCCGAAGGACACCGAGTTCTTCGCCCGGGCGGCCAAGGAGCTCGAGCTCACGAACGCCGTCCTCGCCGCGTTCGGATCGACCCGCAAGCCGGGGAGCCGGGCGTGGGACGACGCCCAGGTCCGCGCGCTCCTCGACTCGCAGGCCCCGGTCGTCACGCTCGTCGCCAAGAGCGACATCCGACACGTCGAGAGGGCGCTCCGGACGACGGGCGACGAGAACCTGGCGATGATCACGGACACGGTGGCGTTCCTCGTCGGTGAAGGGCGTCGCGTCGTGCTCGACGCCGAGCACTTCTTCGACGGGTATCGGTTCGATCCCGCCTACGCGCGGTCCGCCGTGCTGGCTGCCTTCGCCGCGGGCGCGGAGGTCGCGACGCTGTGCGACACGAACGGGGGGATGCTCCCGGACCGGGTCACCGAGGTCGTCGACGAGCTCACGGCGTCGATGGTCGCCGCCGGGGTTGTCGGGCGCCTCGGCATCCACGCGCACAACGACTCCGGGTGCGCGGTCGCCAACTCCCTCGCGGCGGTGAACGCCGGGTGCACGCACGTGCAGGGGACCGTCAACGGCTACGGGGAGCGCACCGGGAACGCCGATCTCATCACGGTGATCGCGAACCTCGAGCTCAAGGGCGGTCGGTCGCTGCTCGCCGGCACCGGCCTCACCGAGGCCACCCGGATCGCGCACGCGATCAGCGAGATCACGAACATCTCCCCGTTCGCGCGTCAGCCCTACGTGGGCGCGAGCGCGTTCGCGCACAAGGGCGGGTTGCACGCGAGCGCGATCAAGGTCGATCCGGACCTCTATCAGCACGTCGACCCGCAACGTGTGGGGAACGACATGCGCATGCTCATCTCCGACATGGCCGGGCGCGCGTCGATCGAGCTCAAGGGGCGCGAGTTCGGGTTCGACCTCGCCGGTCAGGGTGATGTCCTCACCAGGATCACCAACAGGGTCAAGGACGCCGAGGCGCGGGGGTACACCTACGACGCAGCGGACGCCTCGTTCGCGCTCGTCCTGCACGAGGAGGTCGCCGGTGCCCGACCGGCATTCTTCTCGGTCGAGAGCTGGCGAGCGATCGTCGAGCGCGTCGGTGGTCGTGGCGTCGAGGCGACCGCCGAGGCGACGGTGAAGCTGCACGCGGGTGGCGAGCGCATCGTGTCCACCGGGGAGGGGAACGGACCCGTCAACGCCCTCGACCATGCGCTCCGACTCGCGCTGGGACGCGTGTACCCGGAGATCGAGCACTTCGAGCTGATCGACTTCAAGGTGCGCATCCTCGACGCGATGCAGGGCACCGACGCCGTGACGCGCGTGCTCATCGAGACCTCGGACGGCGAGTCGAGCTGGAGCACCGTCGGGATCGGCCCCAACCTCCTCGAGGCGTCGTGGGAGGCGCTGACCGACTCCGCGATCTTCGGGCTGCTGCACGCCGGTGTCGAACCGCGCTGACGCGTCCACGCCGCCCCGCTCGACCGGGCGGCCGCAGGCGGGGGCGTGTCGGCGCCACCAGGCGGAGTCGTAGGATGACTCGGTGACGATGGTGCGTGGTGAGTACAAGGTCCCCGGTGGCAAGCTCGTGGCCGCCGAGGTGGGCGAGGACGACGGCCGGCTCGCGTCGGTCCGGATCAGCGGCGACTTCTTCCTCGAGCCCGACGACGCCCTCGAACGCATCGAGGAGGCCCTGACGGGGCTGCCGGTCGACTCGACGGTCGCGCAGCTCACCGCGGCGCTCGGCGAGGTGCTCGACGAGTCGGTGACGCTGGTCGGGTTCACCGCCGAGTCGGTCGCGATCGCCGTGCGCCGCGCGCTCGGCCGAGCGACGAGCTGGCACGACCACACGTTCACGATCATCCACGAGGGCCCGCAGGCGCCGGTGCTGCATGCTGCTCTCGACCAGGTGCTCGCCGAAGAGCTCGCCGCCGGGCGTCGCGGCCCCACGTTGCGGTTCTGGGAGTGGGTCGAGCCCGCGGTCGTGATCGGGTCGTTCCAGTCGCTCCGCAACGAGATCGACCCGGAGGGCGCCGCTCGGCACGGGATCTCGGTCGTCCGGCGCATCTCCGGCGGCGGTGCCATGTTCATGGAGGCGGGCAACTGCATCACGTTCTCGCTCGTCGTCCCGGCGTCGCTCGTCGACGGCCTGACGTTCGAGCAGTCGTACGCGTTCCTCGACGACTGGGTGCTCGGCGCGCTCGCCGACGTCGGCGTCATGGCCGCCTACGCGGGACTGAACGACATCGCGTCGCCCGCGGGGAAGATCGCCGGCGCCGCGCAGAAGAGGCTCGCCGGCGGGGCCGTGCTGCATCACGTGACGATGGCGTACGACATCGATGCGGAGAAGATGCTCGAGGTGCTGCGGATCGGTCGCGAGAAGCTCTCGGACAAGGGCACCACGAGCGCGAACAAGCGGGTGGACCCGGTCCGCTCGCAGACCGGGATCCCGCGGGAAGCCGTCATCGACGCATTCACGCGCCATTTCCGCGGGCGCTACACCGCGGTCGACGGGACGCTCACCGATGCGGAGATCAGCCGTGCCGAGGAGCTCGTGGCGACCAAGTTCGGGACGCCGGAATGGACGGCACGCGTTCCGTGACGGCATTTCGCCGCGGCTCGTGCGGAACCTTCACGAATGGTGCGCGCAACTCACAGAAACGCCCGGCAAGATCAAGGGTGGCGGCCACCCGTCCGCAGCCCACGTGACCCCGGGGAGTCCGTTGTCCATGCCACGCCCTTCTCGTGAGCCGCGAGAGCCGCTGCCGACGAGGCACGCTCGAACGGCCTCTCCTGTGGCGCCGCGTCACGCGCGCACGGTCAAGAGCCACAGCGTGCTGCGTTCAGTCGCACTGACCGCCACGGCGATCGTCGCGTTCGGAGCCTCGGGGATCGGCTTCGCGGCCGCGCAGCTCCATGGGAACATCACGACGGTCGGCAGCCTCAACGGTCTCGTGGCCCCACCGTCCTCGGGGGCGACGCCGGCGCCCACGGCGATCGACCCGAACGCCGGTCGCGCACTCAACATCGTCGCGATCGGGTCAGACTCTCGGTCGGGTGCGAATGCGGCGATCGGCGGTGCCGATCCCGGCCAACGCTCCGACACGACGATGGTCATCCACATCTCCGCCGATCGCAGTCGGGTCGAGGTCGTCTCGATCCCGCGCGACTCGCTCGTGAACATCCCGGCGTGCCATCTCGACTACAGCCCCACCGGGAAGATGTCGAGGCCGCAGACCCACGTGATGTTCAACTCGGCCTTCAGCACCGGGGCCGCGACCGGTGACACCGGACTCGCGGCCGCATGCACGATGTCCACGATCCAGACCATGACCGGCCTGACGATCGACGACTTCGCGCTCGTCGACTTCGAGGGCTTCCAGCAGATGGTGAGCGCGATCGGCGGCGTGCGCGTCTGCGTGCCGAAGCCCCTCGTCGACGGCGTCTACACGAACCTCAACCTCTCGGCCGGCTGGCACGACCTCACGGGGCCGCAGGCGCTCGACTACGTCCGCGCGCGGCACGTCAAGGGCTCCGACGGGTCGGACCTCGAGCGCATCGAGCGGCAGAAGTCGTTCGTCGGCGCGCTCGTCCGCAAGGTGACGTCCTCGTCGGTGCTGTCGAGCCCGGTGTCGATCACCCAGTTCCTCGACGCGGCGACGAAGTCGTTGACGACCTCGACGAGCCTGGCCGACATCAAGAACCTCGTCGGCCTCGCGTGGAACCTGCGCCACCTCACGCCGTCCCAGGTGCAGTTCGTCACGGTGCCGGTCGGGCCGGCGCCGAGCGATCCCAACCGGGTGCAGTGGACGGCGAAGGCCACCGAGCTGTGGAGCAAGCTCCGCAACGACCAGTCCCTCGCGGACGCACCTGCTGCGGGAGCGCCGACCGGTACCACGGCGACGTCGGCCGGCACACCTGCCGGCACACCTGCCGGCACCTCGACCCCCGCGGCGCCGGTGACGACCCCGGACCCCACACCGAGCAGCGACTTCGCGCTCACGACCGGCATCCAGGCCCCAGCCGCGGCGTGCGGCTGAGGGGCCCCGTGCCCCTGTTCCGACGGGCCTGACGACGCCGGCTCGTGTCGTCAGGCGCGTCGACGCGGGCTCGTCGATACGGAGCGTCCCGACGGCGTGGCCGGCGCCGTCGCCGGAGGCCTTCACCGCCCCGTCTCGGAGTCGGCACTGCGCGAGTGCTGGGTTCGGCCGTCAGGGAGTCGGCCGGGCGCCGAACACGGCCGTGCCGACCCGCACCATGGTCGAGCCCTCGGCGATCGCGAGCTCGAGGTCGTCGCTCATGCCCATCGAGAGCTCCACGGCGTCGGCCGTGCCTGCCATGGCCGATCCGACGGTCTCGTCGCGGACGGCGCGCAGCCGCGCATAGCCGGACCGGATCACATCCGTGTCGGACGACCGGGCGCCGACCGTCATGAAGCCGCACAGGCGCACGCCGGGCAGTGCGACGACCTGGCGGACGAGGTCGGCGGCGGATGCGGGTGGCACCCCGAACTTGCTCTCCTCGCCGGACACGTTCACCTGGATCATGACGTCGAGCACCCGCCCCGCGTCGCTCGCCCGCGACGCGAGACGCCGGGCGAGCTCGACCGAGTCGACCGTCTGCACACACGTGGCCCAGGGCAGCACCTGGTTGAGCTTGTTCGACTGCAGATGCCCGATCAGGTGCACCTCGCAGGAGAGGTCCGTCAGGCCCGGACCCTTGTCCACGAGCTCCTGGACCCTGTTCTCGCCGATGAGCGTCCCCCCGGCGAGGATCGCCGCGCGGACGAGATCGAGCGGTTGGGTCTTCGTCGCGAGCAGGACGCGGACGGAGCTCGGCTCGCGTCCACATGCTTCAGCGGCGGACCGGACGCGGACCCTGACCGCAGCGAGCCGATCGGAGATCCTGCGCGCGGCGTCGGCGTCGACCATGCCGTTCAGTCCCTGGCGATCGGCGCGACGACGGCGCCGGTGAGCCGGATCAGGTCAGCGGGCATCAGCTCGACGTCCAGCCCGCGTCGCCCGCCCGAGACGAAGACCGTCTCGAACAGCTCGACCGTCTCGTCGAGCACGGTCGGGTGCGCCGTTCGTTGCCCGATCGGCGAGATCCCGCCGACGACGTAGCCGGTCGCGCGCTCGGCGGCCGTCTTGTCCGCCATCGCGGCCTTCTTGCCGCCGACGGCAGAGGCCAGGGCCTTGAGGTCGAGCATCCCCGTGACCGGGACCACGGCCACGGTCAGCTCACCGTCCACCGTGGTCATGAGCGTCTTGAACACACGCTCCGGTGACACCGCCAGGATCTGGGCCGCCTCGAGCCCGTAGCCGACGTCGTTGCTCGGGTCGTGCTCGTACGCGTGCGCGACGTGCGCGACACCCGCGGAGTCGAGGGCCACCAGCGCCGGCGTCCCGGTCGGGGTGTGCTTCACCTTGCTCACGCGCCCAGCCTAGAGCCGGCCGACGGCGGCGACCCGGAGCACGACGTCGCCCGCGGCGTCCGAGGCCGCGAGGTCGACCACCACGTCGATCCGCCAGTCGTGGTCACCGGCCGGGTCGTCGAGCAGCTGGCGCACCTCCCAGCGGTCCCGGTGGGTCGTGAGCACCAGCAGCCCCGGTCCGCGCGCATCGGGTCCCGTGCCGATGTCGGCGTGCTCGTCGTAGTAGGGCGCGAGGGCGGCCTCCCAGGTCTCGGCGTCCCATCCGGAGGCCCCGTCGAGGGCGCCGAGCGCATCCCAGCGCTCACGCGCGGCCAGCTCGACGCGGCGGTACAGGGCGTTCCGCACCAGGGCACGGAATGCTCGGACGTTCGTCGTGATCGGCTTCGGCGCGTCCTCGGCATCGTGATCTGTCACGATCTCGCCCTCGTCGTCCAGGACCGGGTTCGCCAGACGCTCCCACTCGTCGAGGAGGCTCGAGTCGGTCCGCCGGACCAGCTCGCCGAGCCACTCGACCAGGTCCGCGAGCTCCTCGGTACGGGCCTCCTCGGTCACGCTCTGGCGCAGTGCGCGGTAGGCGTCGGCGAGGTACCGGAGCAGCACGCCCTCGGTCCGGTCGAGCCCGTAGAAGGACACGTACTCGGGAAAGGTCATGGCGCGTTCGGTCATGTCCCTCACGACCGACTTGGGAGACAGCACGTGGTCCGCGACCCAGGGGTTCGTGCGACGGTAGGCCGCGAAACCGGCCTCCAGGAGCTCGGCGAGCGGCTTCGGGTACGTGACGTCCTCGAGGGCCGCCATCCGCTCGTCGTAGTCGTACCCGTCGGCCTTCATCGCGGCGACGGCCTCGCCACGTGCCTTGTACTGCTGTGCCGAGAGCACCTGTCGAGGATCGTCGAGGGTGGACTCGATCACGGAGACGACGTCGAGCGCGTAGGTGGGTGCGTCCCGGTCGAGGAGGTCGAGAGCGGCGAAGGCGAACGGTGAGAGCGGCTGGTTGAGCGCAAAGTTCGCCGGGAGGTCGACCGTGAGCCGCACGGTGCGTCCCGTGCCGTCCGGGCGGGGCACCCGCTCGACCACGCCGGCGGCCCGCAGGGACCGGTACACGGCGATGGCCTTCCGCACGTGCCTGCTGCGCGCCGCCTCGGGCTCATGGTTGTCGGTCAGCAGGTGGCGCATGGCCTCGATCGGGTCGCCGTCGCGGGCGAGCACGTTGAGCACCATCGCGTGACTGACGGAGAAGCTCGAGGTGAGCGGCTCGGGTGGGGCGTCGCGCAACCGTTCGAAGGTCTTGTCGGTCCAGTTGACCATGCCCTCGGGGGCCTTCTTGCGGACGATCTTCTTGATCTTCTTCGGGTCGTCGCCGGCACGCTGGAGAAGCTTGCGGTTCTCGATGACGTGCTCGGGTGCGAGCACGATCACGTCGCCGACGGTGTCGAAACCGGCGCGACCGGCCCGCCCGGCGATCTGGTGGAACTCGCGTGCCGAGAGGTGGCGCATGCGCTCGCCGTCGAACTTCACCACCGAGGTGAGCACGACGGTCCGGATCGGCACGTTGATGCCGACTCCGAGCGTGTCGGTTCCGCACACGACCTTGAGCAGGCCCTTCTGCGTCAGGCGCTCGACGACGCGGCGGTACCGCGGAAGCATGCCGGCGTGGTGCACCCCGATGCCGTGCCGTAGCAGCTTCGACAGGGTGCGTCCGAACCCGGACGTGAAGCGGAAGTCACCGAGCTCGGCTGCGATCAGGTCGCGCTCGGCGCGCGAGGCGAGCGGCGTGCTCAGCAGCGACTGGGCACGCTCGACGGCCGCAGCCTGCGTGAAGTGCACGACGTACACCGGCGCGCGGTGCGTCTGCACGAGCTCGTCGAGGAGCTCGTGCAGGGGCTCGATCGCGTACGTGAACGTGAGAGGGACGGGTCGTTCGATCGTCGTCACGACCGCGACAGGTCGACCGGTGCGTCGGGTGAGGTCCTCCGCGAAGAAGCCGACGTCGCCGAGCGTCGCGGACATCAGCAGGAACTGCGTGTGCGGCAGCTCGAGCAGAGGGACCTGCCACGCCCACCCCCGCTGCGGGTCGGCGTAGAAGTGGAACTCGTCCATGACCACCTGGCCGACGGCGGTCCCGGCGCCGTCCCGCAGCGCCATGTTCGCGAGGATCTCTGCCGTGCAGCAGATGATCGGTGCCCCGGGGTTGACGGCCGAGTCCCCGGTCATCATGCCGACGTTGGCCGAACCGAACTCGGCGACCAGGGCGAAGAACTTCTCGCTGACGAGGGCCTTGAGCGGTGCGGTGTAGAAGGTGCGACGGCCCTGCGCGAGCGCGATGAAGTGCGCGGCGGTCGCCACGAGCGACTTCCCGGAGCCGGTCGGCGTCGAGAGGACCACGTGCGCGCCCGTCACGAGCTCGAGCAGGGCCTCCTGCTGGTGCGGGTAGAGCTCGAGCCCGGTTCCGGTGGCCCACGCCGTGAACGCCTCGTACAGCGCGTCCGCGTCCTGCGGGTCGGCGGGGACGAGGTCGACGAGGCGCACGCGTGGTGGGACGGCGGGGGAGGGCACGCCCCATCTTCTCAGGGGAACGCCCGCGGGCTCCGTGGAGCGGTCAGGCGGCGGAGCGGACGGTCCGCCGCCGGTGATGCGATCGGGGTCGACCGCGTCAGCGGCCGAGGTCGTCGCTCGCTCGCGTGACCCGGGCGACCGGGGTCCGGAGCCGCGTTGGGTCGTAGGGCTGGGCTTCCGCGAGGCACTGCCGTGCCAGGTTCCGCAGCGAGGTCAGCTGGTCGCTCCCGGCACGGAGCTGGGCGTCGATCGGACCGACGTGCGGACCGAGCTGGCTCGACATCTGGTAGCGCGTCACGAGCAGCCGCCATGTTGCGAGCAGGTGCTGGAACTCGTGCAGGCGCGTCTCGGCGTCGATCACCTGGTCGGCCGCGTCGCGGAGCTCGGCACTCGTGTCGGTGAGCGACGCGGTGACGTTCTCGGTGCCTTCCTCGAGGGCGCGGCACAGCTGGGGGATGTAGGTGAGTGCCTCCGGGGGTGCCTCGCCCGCGTGCACCTCGAGCGCGAACGACGTGACCATGTCGTTGTGCAGCCCGGCGAGCCCGATGCGGAACCGCAGCTCCATGACCCGGACGTGGACGTCGTCCAGTCGACGCGCCAACGCCTGGATCTGGGTTCGGAGGTCCTCCGACAGGACCGACATCGCCGACGCCGCGCGTGCGAGCACGGGAGCGCTCGCGGCGACGGTCGACGAGGCTCTCGACGCCGTCGCGGTCGCGGCGCTCAGCCCGGCGAGGGTGGTCACGGCGTCCTGCGACGCGGCGCGCAGGTTGTCGGCGAGATCGAGGTACGCATCGAGTCGGACGAGCAGGGACGACAGCTCGACGCCGAGGTCGTGCGCGGCTCCGTGGAGCGCGCCGATCCCCCCGGTGAGGTCCGGGCGCTCGGTGGAGAGCAGGGTGAGCGCTGCCCTCGCCTCGACCTCGGCAGGCAGGACGTACCTCAGGAACTCGCCGTAGTCGGCGAATCCGAGATGGGCGAGCCGGGCGACGATCGCCTCGGCCCCGACGCGTGCGGCACCGGCCCTGCTGAGGCCGGCCTCGCGCGCGTTCCGCTCGAGCGGGAGAACCTCCTGGTAGATCTCCCACGCGGCGTCCC
This sequence comes from Actinomycetes bacterium, assembly GCA_021778635.1. GTDB lineage: Bacteria > Actinomycetota > Actinomycetes > Actinomycetales > Cellulomonadaceae > JAJDFX01. The sequence goes on along the minus strand of JAJYCD010000043.1, from coordinate 15,776 downwards.
ACAGGTCCTGGCGGCACGGCGCGCCCCGAACGGACAGGAAGCCGTCGCCGAGCGGGGTGATCGTCGCGAACACCCAGTAGGACGAGCCGTCACGGGCGAGGTTCTTCACGTACGCGACCATCGGATGGCCGGCGAGGAGGCGGTCCCACATGATCGCGAACGCGCCACCCGGCATCTCAGGGTGTCGCACGATGTTGTGCGGAGCGCCGATGAGCTCCGCGCGGGTGTAGTGGGAGAGGGCGCCGAACACGGTGTTGGCGCCGGTGATCACGCCGCGGCGGTCGGTCGTGGAGAAGAAGAGCTCGTCGATCTGGACGATCCGGTCCGGGATGTCCGCACGCGGCGGAGTCGGCATGGGTTCCTCCATCGGGTCGGCCGGTGGCGGTCCCGTCCGGCGCGAGTACATCCTGCACCGATGCCGACGTGCCAGGTGGGGACTTGGGTCGTTCATCCGCGAGGAGATGGCGGTCCGGCAGCCGTCAGCTCGGCCAGCCGCCTGTCGTGACGACGCGACCGGCACGATCGACGAGGCGGGCCGCGACGTGGGCGGCGTCGAGCCAGTCGATCGCAGCGGCGCCGTGCACGATCGCGCCTGTGCTGCAGGTGTTCGCGCGGGTCGCGCTCGGGGCAGCGACCGAGACGGTGCGCCAGGGGCCGCTCACGGGGAATCCCGTCGCGGGGTCGAGGACGTGGGACATCTCGTGACCGCCGCGCCGCCAGCGGCGGATCGTCGTGGTGGACGTTGCGAGACCACCGGCGCCGAGGGTGACCTGCTGACCCGGGTCGCCGGCCCGCTCGGCCACGAGGACCTGCCAGTCGTCCTTCGACCCGCCGACGGCGAGGTCGCCACCCAGCTCGACCAGGACGTCGCAGCCGTAGCGTGCGTGCAGCTCGGTGGCCGCCCAGTCCGCGGTCTGCGCCTTGGCCGAGGCCCCGAGGTCCAGGGCGCACCCGGTGGGCACCGTCAGCAGCCCGGCGATGCCGTCGAGCCGGACGTCGTCCCATCGTCGCCGGTGCGCCGCGCGGGGTTCGACCGCGATCGGGTCGTCCTCGACGAGGAGGATGTCTCGGTCGTAGCCGAGGTGCACGAGGTCGAGGCCGAGGGTCGGGTCGACGGCGCCGTCCGACCACGCCGCCTCGTCGAGGGCGGTGCCGACGAGATCGAGGAGAGTGCGCGAGACGGCCATCGGTCGGCCCGCCTGCGCGTTCGCCCGGCTCAGCTCGGAGTCGGGACGGAACCTGCTGGATGCGAGGTCGACGCGTGCCATCAGGGCCCTCAGGTCGGCCGCGGCCGGTGTCAGGGCGTCGGGGTCCGTCACGACCAACCGCACCGTGCAGCTCCAGTCCTGCCAGGTCGTCGTCGGGAACGCCGCGGCGGGGAGCCGGACGGGCGCGTTGTGGTGCGAGGGGTCGGCCGCGCGCGCAGCGGGAGAGTGCCGGTCCGTCATGATCCGTGCGTCCCGGCGTTGACCGGCGCGGCCGCGCTCCCGCTCGTGACCGACGACGAGCCGGAGCCGGTCGTCGTGCCGCTGGTCGTCGAGCCGGTCGAGGTCGTCGTCCCGGTACCGGTCGTTGTCGTGGCGGACTGACCCAGGGTGCTGTGGGTGGCCGTGACGCCGACGTACGCCATGACGCCGGCGAGCGCTCCGCCGAGGGCGATGGTGAGCGGTCGGGTGAACGGGTTCGGGTGTCGGTTGCTGCTCATGGGTTCCACCGTGGTGGGCGGCCCTGGGGACGTGCCGGACGTTCGCCATGGCCATGCTGTGAACGGCGCCGCGGGCGCGGCACGCGATCGGTCGCGCGACCGGATGCGTGACGGGTCAGGCCGGACGAGCGGTCGCTCCCTGCGGCGTCGCAGGGAGCACGCGCTGCATCTCGAGCTCGAGTCGGCTCGGCGCCAGCTCGTAGGGTGCGGAGACACCCGTGAAGGTGAACCCCCGCCGCTCGTAGAAGGCGATCGCGCGAGCGTTGTCCTCGTGGACGTGCAGTGACAGCGTGCTGCCGTGCACGCGCGCCCAGTCCTCGATCGCGTCGAGCAGGGCGTCGGCGACCCCGGACGAGCGACCCCGGCTTCCCGGCGCGACGTAGACGCCGACCAGGAGCGGGCCTGTCGACCCGAGGCCACCGAGGAATCCGCCCATGGTGCCGATCCACCGCCCCGTGCTCGTGTCGATCGCCGCGACGGCCGTCGTGCCGGGTCCGTCGCCGCGTGCCGCGCGCTGACGCCACTCGGGCTCCTGACGGGACAGCGCCGTCGCGACCGTCTCGCCGTACGCGAGCGGGGTGTCGGCAAGCATCTCGAGGCGGAGGGCGCGGACGCTCTGCCAGTCGGCCTCCGACGTGCGCCTGACGATGAAGTGCTGCGTCATGGGCCGAGGCTATGCCGAGGCACGCCGCGATCGCGACGGGATTCCGCGCACCCGCGCGTCTAGGGGCGCATCGCCATCGTGCTCGCCGTCACCGGGGCCGGGAGCTCGGTCCCGCCGGACAGGAACGTGTCCACCGCGGCGGCCGCGGCGCGACCCTCGGCGATCGCCCACACGATCAGTGATTGGCCGCGCCCCGCGTCGCCCGCGACGAACACGCCAGGAACCTCGGTCGCGAAGTCGTCGCGCCGGGAGATCGCACCGCGGGCGGTGAGCGAGACCCCGAACTGCTCGAGGAGGGGGCCGTTCTCCGGTCCGGTGAAGCCCATCGCCAGCAGCACGAGCTGTGCCGGGATCTCCCGCTCCGACCCGGCGACGGGCACCGGCCGTCCGTCGACCATCGCGACGTCGGTCAGGCGCAGTGCGCGCACCCGGCCGGCGTCGTCACCGAGGAACGCCTGGGTGCTCACCGCGTAGATCCGTTCGCCGCCCTCCTCGTGCGCGCTCGTGACCTTGTAGAGCATCGGATATGTCGGCCATGGCTGGCTGTCAGGTCGCTCCTGCGGCGGCCGCGGCATGATCTCGAGCTGGGTCACCGAGCGGGCGCCCTGGCGGATCGCGGTGCCGACGCAGTCCGCTCCGGTGTCGCCCCCTCCGATCACGACGACGTCCTTGCCCGTCGCCACCGGAAGCCCGGACAGCTCGGCGTCGGCGAGCCCGGCGTCGTCGAGCGGGGTCCGGACGGCCACGCGGTTCGCCGGGGGGAGGTACTGCATCGCCTGGAGCACCCCCGTGAGCTCGCGTCCGGGGACGGGGAGGTCGCGGGCGGTCGTCGAGCCGACGGCGAGCACCACGGCGTCGTAGCGCTCGAGGAGCTCGGTGCCGGTCACGTCCCGGCCGACCTCGATCCCGGGACGGAAGCGGGTACCCTCGGCCCGCATCTGCTCGAGGCGGCGGTCGATGTGACGCTTCTCCATCTTGAACTCGGGGATGCCGTAGCGGAGGAGGCCGCCGATCCGGTCGGCCCGCTCGTACACGGCCACCGTGTGCCCGACCCGGGTCAGCTGCTGGGCGGCGGCAAGTCCGGCCGGCCCCGAGCCGACCACGGCGACGCTCTTGCCGGTGAGCCACTGCGGGACCTGGGGGGTGATGAGCCCACGGTCCCAGGCCTCGTCGACGATCGAGACCTCGACGTTCTTGATCGTGACCGGTGGCTGGTTGATCCCCAGCACACAGCTCGCCTCGCACGGCGCCGGGCACAGTCGGCCGGTGAACTCCGGGAAGTTGTTGGTGGTGTGCAGCCGGTCGGACGCGTCGGCCCACTGGCCGCGCCACGCGAGGTCGTTCCAGTCCGGGATGAGGTTCCCGAGCGGGCAGGCGGAGTGGCAGAACGGGACACCGCAGTCCATGCAGCGTCCAGCCTGACGCCCGAGGACCGCGAGGTCGTCGGGGTTGCCCGCGCGGTGCTCGTGCACCTCGCGCCAGTCGTGGATCCGCACCGGGATCGGTCGGTCGGTCGGCAGCTCACGATCGCGCGTCGTCAGGAATCCGCGGGGGTCAGCCACGTTCCACCTCCAGGTTCCGGGCCCGGGCCGCATCTGCCACGGGATCGATCAGCACGCCAGGATGCGCGCCGTGGTGCGCGCCGCGAGGTGTCGAGCGCGATCAGGGCGGTGGGGGCGCGACGAACGGTGGTCCGGCGCTCGTCGCGCAGGATCCGCGCGAGTCCCGAGGATTCTAGGCCCCGGCGGACCTGGTCCCGGAGGACCGAACGTCCCGACCCGGATCTCGGCTGCCTGTCCGGGCGGACCGATCGCCGACGCCGGGTGCGGCAGACTGGCGCGATGGCGACGCTCGCACCCCGGAGGCTCGCCTCACGGGTCGCGATCTTCGCGGCGATCGGGTTGGTGTCGGCGGTCACCAGCGGCTTCGTGACTGCGGGCACGTCCTCTCTCGCCACGGCGCGGGTGACCGGTGCGAGAGAGCTCCTGGCGGGCGCGCCGGCTGACGCCGCCTCGGTCGTCGTGACGACGCACCTGTCCGACTCGCCGACGGCGCAGGACGCCGCGGTGGAGGCGCTCGTCGCGAGACGGTTCGCCGGGGTGCCGGTCACCGTGACCCGCACCACGACGGCCGCGCCGCTGACGACCGCCACCGGTGGTCGTGTGCTCGTCGGGTCGGACGCCGCGATCACGTCCGTCGCGCACCTGGTCGCAGGCACGTGGCTGACGGCTCCCCCCGCCGACGGTGCCGTGCCGGCGGTCGTCCAGGCGGATGCCGCTGCCGCGCTGCACCTCCGGGTCGGCGACGAGCTCACGGTCCCGGGGTCGCCGGCGCCGGTGACGCTCGTGATCCGCGGGACCTGGCGGCCCGACGACCCCACGGCCGTTCGCTGGCACGGGGACTCCGCCGCCGCCTCGGGCTACTCGGGCGGCGACCTGGGGCCGTTCCTCGTCGACGAGACCGCGATGACCTCGCTCCCGACCGACGTCTATGTGCGCTGGGTGGTCGCACCGGTCGTCGCGAAGGTGACGGCGGCCTCGCTGGCGAGGCTCTCGGACGCCGCGACGGTCGACTCCATGTCGACCGCGATCGCGCGAGCGGGCTCCATCACCGATCAGTCGACGACGGTCACCGGAGGTCTTGCCTCGACGGCCGCTCGGGCGACCCGCGTGATCCAGGCGGCCGGGGAGATCGCCATGCTCCCGATGCTCCTCGGCGGCATCGTCGCGCTGATCACGCTCGTGCAGCTGGCGGGCCTTCTCGCGTCCACGCGAGCCGGAGAGACGACGACCCTGCGCGCGCGTGGCACCTCGGTCAGCCAGCTCACCGGTTGGGCCGTCGCGGAGTCCTCCGTCGTCGTCGTCCCCGCCGTGCTCGTCGGTTGGGCGCTGGGGGGTGCCGGGTCCGCCGCACGCGGTCCAGCGGCGCTGGTCGCCCTCCTCGCGGTGACGGCGACGAGCGCGCGCGCCCATGCCGCGGTACGCGAGCTCGGGCCGTCGCGGGAGCGCTGGCGCGTCCTCGGCGCCCTCGCCGTCCTGATCGTGCTCGTCGCGGCGGGGCTGGCGAGCTGGCAGCTCAGGCTCGACGACGGGGGTGCCCTCGCAGGCTGGGCCGCCCCGCTCGACCTGGTGTCGTTGTGCCTCGTGGGTGCAGGCCTGCTCGGTCCGGTCGCGGCGCTCGCCGCGCGCCGCCTCGCGTCCCTCCGGGGGCTCGCGCCGGTCCTCGCGGCGCGGCAGGTGGCGCGGCAGGTGCGCGTCTTCGCCGTGGTGACGCTGGTCCTCGCTCTCGCGAGCGGCGGGGTGTCCCTGGCGGGCGCACTCGCAGCGACCACCTCGACCGCAGACGCGCGCACGAGCGCGTCGAGCGTCGGGACCGACGTGCGCGTCCGGCTCGCCGTGCTCGGTGTGGTGTCCGGGCGTTCGGTGCCGATCACCGCGGTGCCGTACGGGGCCATCGTCGGCGTCGACTCGGCCGCCGTCGTCCTGGCGACGACGGCGTCCGTCGGCAGCGACCGCGTCGACGTGGTCGCGGCGGCTGCGGGGGTGGTGCCTGTGGTCATGGTGGACGGCGCCGAGGTCGACGGCCACGCGCTCGTCGGGTCGACGCGGCGGCCACCGCTGCCTGCGCTCACAGCGCCGGAGGTCGCGCTCGAGGTGTCCGTGGGTCCCGACGCGGTGCACCGAACGGGAGAGGTCGCCATCTCCACGTGGGTGATGGACGCGCAAGGTGCGCTCGCCCAGGTCGAGCTCGGCAGCATCGAGGTCGCGGAGGCGGCGCGCGCGCCCGTACGTCTCGAGGGAACGCTGCCACCCGGTGTCGGCGCCTGGTCGCTCCTGGCGGTGGACGCCGACCTCGTGGGCTCGCCCGGTCCCGACCTGCGGGTGTCGTTCACCGGTGCCGCCCCGCTCGACGCGGTCACCGTCTCGTCGAGCTCGACCCACGCCCGGTCGATGGCGGTACCGGCGCCGGCTGCCCGGATGCCGATCATCGTCTCCGACGCGCTCGCCCGTCGGAGCGACCTCGCCGTCGGCTCACCGGTCACCCTGGACGTGTCCGCGGGGCTCCCGATCGACGCCGTCGTCACCGGGACCACCGCACGGGTTCCCGGCGCCGGCAGTCCGCTCGCCGTGATGGCCGACCTCCCGACGCTCGACTCGACGTCGCTCGCCGGCGGGGGGCCGGTGCTCCAACCGGCCGAGATCTGGATCGCGACGCACCACCCGGCGGAGGTGGGGCGGGAGTCGTCGACGGTGTCCCGCCTGCCGAGCCACGTCACGTCGGCCGCCACGGCCTCGGTCGGTCCGGTGATCGACCCGGTCCGCCGGATCGTCTGGGCCGGGGTGCGCAGCTCGGCGCTGAGTGCGCTGATCGCCCTCGCGGCGGTGGCCGTGACATTGGTGCGGAGCCGGCGGCACGGGAGCGTCGTGCTCCGGGCGTCCGGCATGTCGACCGGCGCACAGATGCGGCTGCGTGCTGCGGAGCTCGTCGGCGTGAGCCTCTTCGGGATCGTGACCGGTGCGCTGGCGGGGGTCGGCGCGGCGCGGCTGTGCGTCCTGGAGCTCGCGCGGTCAGCGGTGCCCGGCGCGCAGAACGCCGTGATCGTGCTCGGATGGGGCGCGACGGTCCCGTCCTTCGCGTTCCTCGCGGGTGGCCTCGCCGTGATCGCGGGAGGGTACGTCTGGGCGGTCCGCAGGACGATGGCTGGTGGCGCATGACTCGCTTCGGCATGATCCGGCTCACCGCCCGGACCGCGCGGACGGCAGTCGGTCCCGGCGTGTTCCTCGCGCTGCTCGCCGTCGCGGCCGCGTCCCTGGTGGTGGCGGCACCGGGACCGGTCGAGGGGGCGCTCACGGGAGCCCTCCGCTACGACCTCACGTCGAACGCGGGTGCGGCGGAGCGCGAGCTTCGTGCCGACGGGGTCGGCGTGCCGCCGGTGGGGCCGTCGACGAACCCGTCGGCGAGCGGGCTGACGCCGGCGGACGACGCCGTCTGGGGTGCACTGGAGGATCAGCTCGGTGAGCTGCACGCCTCGATGGGGCCGACGTTGAGGGCGTCGGTCGCGCCGGCCCAGTTCACGACGGTCACCGACGCCGTCGCGGTCTCGACCCTGCCCGGGGAACCTCCGGCGCAGGTGACCGAGCTGGCGTTGGGCGCGGACCCGCGCTTCGCCGACCGGATCCGGATCGACTCCGGCCGCCTGCCCGAACCGGTCGTCGCCGGCGGTGACGTGGACGTCGTCCTCTCGACGGCATGCGCGGAGGCCGCCGAGTGGCACGTCGGTGACCGTCGGTCCCTCACCACGCCGACCGGAACCCGCGTGGTACGGCTGAGCGGCACCTTCACCCCGCGGGATGCCACCGACCCGTTCTGGACGCACACGTCGAGCCTGGTCCGCCCGTCGGTCCTCGCGGGCGTGAGCGGCTCGATCGTGGTCGTGCAGGGCTACCTCGCCCCGGTGTCGTGGCCGGAGGTGTCGACCGTGGCCGCACCCGTGCGCTCGAGCATCTGGTTCCGCATCGATCCGGGCGTCGTCACGATGGCGACCGCGGGGGCGCTCGTGAGCGAGATACGCGCGTTCGAGAGTCAGACCCACGTGCTCGGCCCTGCGACGGAAAGCTCGCGGCTCGAGGCGCTGCGCTTCTCCACCCGGGCGCCGACGTTCATCGACGCGTCCGTTCGGCGGGGCGCGGTCAGCCTCCAGGCGCTCGCCATGCTCGCCGCCGGCCCGGCGAGCGCGCTGCTGGCTGCCCTGGTCCTCGCTGCGCGGCTCTTCGCGCGTCGGCTCGAGACGGCATCGCGGGTCATGTCGGCCCGCGGTTCAGGTCGGCTGCGGCTCCACGCGGTCACCGCCGCGAGTGCACTGGCATGGCTCCTGCCGGGCGCGGTCGGGGGAGTCCTCGCCGGTCGCACGCTCGGTGGGACGACGCCGACGGGCGGGACGGTGCTGGTCACCGTCGCGATCACGGCAATCATGCCCAGCCTCGTCGCGGCCGGCAGGTGGGACGGCACGGGGGCCGGGCTGCTCCGGGCCCGGGTGATGGCAGAGATCGGCGTCCTGACTGTCGCGGCCGCGGCGGTCCTCGTCCTGGTACGGAACGGTGCCGCGTCGTCCTCGGGCACGGAGTCGCTGAACCCGCTCCTCGTCGCCGGCCCGCCGGTCGTGGCTCTCACGGGTGCGATCGTGGCGCTCCGTGTGCTGCCGGTCGCACTGCGCGGGCTGGCGGTGCTCGGACGTCGGCGACCAGGACTGACGACGTTCCTCGGCGCGGCCCGGAGCTCCCGCACGGTGTCCGGTGGCGCGGCAGCCATGACGGCGTTGACGCTCGGCCTGTCGATCGCCGTGTTCTCCGGCTCGATCCTGTCCACGTTGAGCACCGGGATCGGGACCTCGTCGCGTCTGGCGACCGGGGCGGACCTGCGCGTGAGCGCCTCCGCGCTCAGCGACGACCAGCTACGGACGGTCGCCGCGGTGCCGGGGGTCCGGCGCATCGCCGCCGTGTCGACGGACCGCGGCGTCGACCTGTCGGTGGGCGCGTCCCACGCGACCATCAGCGTCCTGGTCGTCGACACCGTCGCCCTGAACGCCGTGCAGGCGGGGGTGCCAGGTGGGCTCGCCGTCCCGGCATCGCTCGGCCACACCGACGGAGGGCCCGTCCCGGTGATCCTGTCGCGCCGGGCCGCCGACCTGGTCGACGGCGAGCCGCTCTCCCTCGCTGGTCACGCACTCACCGTGGCCGCGGTAGCGCCGAGCGTGACGTCCCTGTCGAACAGCACGACCTGGCTCCTCGTGGATGCGGCCGTCGCTCCCGAGCTGCTGACCGGCATCCCGTCGCCCGAGGTCGCGCTCGTGCGGCTCGACGGCACGGCCCGACCGGACCTCGTCACGCAGGCGGTGCGTCGCGCGGTCGGGACCGATCCGACGGTCACGACCCCGGCGGAGCTGACCAGGGCCCGGACCGCAAGTCCAGCCCTCACCGGCCTCTGGCAGGCGGCGGTGGTGGCGAGCGCGCTCTCCGGCATCTGCGGTGCGTTCGCGATCGTCATGACGCTCGTCCTCGGGTCCGGCGCTCGGTCACGGCTCCTTGCGGTACTCGCCTCCCTCGGCGCCACCCGGCGCGACGAGCGTGCCCTGACGGCGTGGGAGATCGGCCCGACGACCGTCGCCGCCCTGGTCTCGGGTGGGGCGGTGGGTGTTCTCCTGGCCCGGATGATCATCCCCGTCATGGACCTGCGACCGTTCACCGGTCTCGCCGGCACGGCAACGACCGTGATCGACGTCCCGTCGACCACGGCCTTCGCGGGGGCGTTCTGTGCCGTCGTCCTGCTCGTCATCGCGCTGAGCATCGTGGCGCTCCGTGCGACGCACGGTCGTCGCACCCGTCGCCCGATGGCGGAAGGATGACGCCATGACCGCTCCTGCCGTGCTCAACGAGCCCGACATCCTCTGCACCGACCTCGTCCGCATCTACCGGTCGCACGGCGTCGAGGTCCAGGCGTTGCAGGGCCTGAACCTGCGGGTCGAGCCCGGCGAGCTCGTGGCGGTCGTCGGGTCCTCCGGTTCGGGCAAGTCGACCCTGCTGACCATCCTGTCCGGGATCGACCGACCGACCGCGGGCGGCGCACGGGTCGCCGGCCACGACCTCGCGCTCATGGGGCCGCGCGAGCGGGTCGGGTTCCAGCGGCGCCAGGTCGGGTTCGTCTGGCAGCAGGCCGCGCGCAACCTGCTTCCCTACCTCACGGCCGCCGAGAACATCGCTGCGGTCATGGCGATCGCGCGAACCGCAGGACCGCGGGCACGGGTGCGTCGCACCGACGAGGTGATCGAGCTGTTGGGGGTCGGCGACGCGCGTGACCTCCGCCCGGTCCGCATGTCCGGTGCCCAGCAGCAGCGCGTCGCGATCGCCGTCGCCATCGCGAACGCTCCTCGGGTGCTGCTCGCCGACGAGCCGACCGGTGAGCTCGACGACGCGGCGAGCAGCGACGTGCTGGCCGCCATGCGGACGGTCAACGTCGAGAGCGGTGTCACCACCCTGATCGTGACGCACGACCCCTCGGTGTCCCAGCACGTGCGCCGAACGGTGCAGATCCGGGACGGGCGGACGTCGACGGAGGTGCTGCGGACCATGCGCGTCGACGACGAGGGCGAGGAGCACCACACGGCTGAGGAGTTCGCCGTGATCGATCGGGTCGGTCGGCTCCAGCTGCCGGATGCCTACGTGACGTCGCTGGGGCTCAGGGACCGCGTGCGGCTGGGGTTGGAGCCCGACCAGGTGACCGTGCGGCGCGACGACCGCACGCATGACGGCTCATGACGACGCAGACCGACGGTGCCGTCGTCCTCGAGGCACGCTCTCTCGTCCGCGTGTACCGGAGCGGCGCGGGTGACGCGCATGCGTGCCGGGACGTCAGCCTCCAGGTGCGGGCCGCCGAGCTGCTCGTCGTGACCGGCCCGTCCGGGGCCGGCAAGACGACGCTGCTCAACATGCTGGGCACTCTCGACCGGCCGACGTCGGGCACGGTGGCGATCGGTGGCGTCGACGTCGCTTCGCTCGACCGGCGCGCCCTCGCCGCGCTCCGGCGGGACCGGCTCGGCTTCGTGTTCCAGTCGTTCGGGCTGATCGAGACGCTCACCGCGGCCGAGAACGTGGAGGTCCCCTTGCGGCTGCGGAGGGAGCCGGCCTCGGACCGTGACGCACGGGTCGCCGACGTGCTGGCCCTCGTCGGCCTCGAGGACCACGCGCGCCAGCGCGTCGACGAGCTCTCCGGTGGCCAGCAGCAGCGGGTGGGGATCGCTCGCGCGCTCGCGGCGCGCCCGCACCTCCTGTTCGCGGACGAGCCCACGGGGCAGCTCGACAGCGGCAACGCCCGGATCGTGATCGACCTCATCCGTGACCTGGTGCGCTCGCAGGGGATCGCGGCCGTCGTCGCGACCCACGATCCGATGATCGTCGAGCGCGCCGATCGGGTGGTTCGGCTGCGTGACGGGAGGCTCGAGGCGCGGGGAACGGACGGGTGACCGGCCGGTCGGCCGTGCCGTTCGAACGGCACGGCGCCTAGCGCGCCAGGTCGTCGCAGGCGCGGATCAGCCGGTCCCGGAGGCTGGTGGCGCGCCCGGCGAACTCCCGCTGCCGAGCGACGTACTCCGCCTTGCCCTCCGGGGTCTCGACGGCCACGGCGATCTCTCCGAGTCGGGACAGGTCGTACGGTGACGCCTGCATGTCGAGGACTCGGATCTCGGCCGCCAGCGCGAAGCAGTCGAGCAGGAGATCTCCGGGCACGGCGGGGCCGAGCTTGGACGCCCACTTGAGCAGGTCCATGTTGGCGTGCAGGCACCCCGGTTGCTCGTGCTCGGCCTGGTTCTCGCGGGTCAGCAGCGTGCGGTTGAGCGGGATCGCGTCGGGGGTGAAGAACCGATAGGCGTCGATGTGGCTGCAGCGGATCGGGTGGGCGTCGACGACCGCGTCGGTGCCGGACCGTCCGAGCCGGAGGGGGAGAGCGTGCCGGCGCCGCACGTCGTCCTGGTGGTAGACCATGGCCCACTCGTGCAGCCCGAAGCACCCGGTCTGCGCGGGCCGCGACGCCGTCGCCGCGAGCAGTGCGCGCACGTACCGCACCGTGTCGCCACGGTCTGCCAGGAACGCGTCGACGTCCAGCCGCACCGCGTCGTCCGCGCCGGTCGTGTACCAGCGCCACGCGCCCTGCTCGGCAGGGCCGCTCGGCGACGGCTCGAGCGCCACGTCCGGACCGGGGTGCCAGCGGCGCAGCAGCGAGGGCTTGACCCCGTAGTAGTCGTAGATGAAGTCGTCGACCGGGTGCCGTTCGCCGGTGGTCCGGCGTGCGCGGTGCCCGGCCGTGAGCGCGTCCGCTCGTTCGGCGTGCGCCGCCGCGAGCGGGAGCCAGGCGGCGGCATCCAGCGTGAGTCGTCCGCGTGGGTGCGGCGCCGACGTCATGGCGCCAGGGTAGTGCCGGTGGCCTCGAGCGGGGCTCAGGAGCCTGTCGCATACTGGCCCGCATGACCGCGACCTCCTCTTTCGCCGATCCCGCCGTTCTCGTCGCCGACGTCGTCCAGCTGCGACTGCGGCTCGAGGAGGCCCTGGACCAGCTCTCGGATGCCCGGGTCGCCGCAGCCTCGCCGCTCCCCGGGTGGACGGTGGGGCACGTGCTCGCCCACCTCGTCGGCGTCGGCTCGTCAGTCGCCCGCCAGATCGAGCACGCGCGTGCCGGTCGGCTCGTCGCGTTCTACGACGGTGGGATGCCCGCGCGTGACGCGGCGATCGAGGCCGCGGCGGGGGCGTCGGCCGAGGACCACGTGCGTGACGTCCGGGCCGCCGCGTTGCGCGTCGAGTCGGCCTTCGCGGCGCTGGGCGACGACGACTGGGGTGCGTCGATCCAGCACCGCAACGGGACGGTCCTGACGGTGGCACACGCCTGGTGGCGCGAGCTCGGCATCCACCTCACCGACCTCGAGCTGGGCGTGACGAACGCGGTGTGGTCACCGGCGCTGTGCGAGCACCTCGTCCGCTACCTCGCGCCCCGCGTCCCGGAGGGGACCCGACTGGCTCTGCGCCCCACGGACGCCGTCGGCGGCACGCACACCTCTGCCGACGGCGCCGCGGGCTGGGATCTCGGGTCCGGTGAGCTGCTCACCGTGCAGGGCGCCGCCGGTGACCTCGCCGCGTTGATCGCCGGTCGTGAGCCGGTCGGGATCGTCGAGATCCGCCGTGACGGGGCTCCCGCGGTACTCCCCGAGCTCTTGCCCTGGCCCTGACCACCGGGTTCTCGACCTGCGAGAAGCGGCGTCCCGGACAGGGGCGTCAGGTTAGCGTGTGCGCATGGCGACACCTGACGCGACGCCCTCCGCCCGTGACGCGGAGCGCGAGGAGCGGTACACGCACGGCCACCACGAGAGCGTGCTGCGGTCGCACCGGTGGCGTACCGCGGAGAACTCCGCCGGCTACCTGCTGCCGCACCTGCGGCGCGGGCACAGCCTCCTCGACGTCGGCTGCGGTCCCGGCACCGTCACGATCGACCTCGCGCGGCGGCTCGCCCCGGGGGAGGTCGTCGGCCTCGACAACGCACCGGTGGTCCTCGAGGACGCCCGGTCCGCCGCGGCAGGGGCCGGGCTCACGAACCTGCGCTTCCTCGAGGGCGACGCGTACCGGCTCCCGTTCGAGGACGCCTCGTTCGACGTCGTGCACGCGCACCAGGTGCTGCAGCACCTGACGGATCCCGTCGCCGCCCTCCGCGAGATGAAGCGCGTGACGCGCCCGGGAGGGATCGTGGCCGTGCGTGACGCGGACTACGCGGCGATGACCTGGTACCCCCCGTCTCCGGCGCTCGACGAGTGGCTCGCTCTCTACCACGAGGTCACCCAGGCGAACAACGCCCAGGCCGACGCCGGTCGGCGGCTCCTGAGCTGGGCGCTCGAGGCCGGCTTCGACCCGGCGGGCATCATCCCGACGGCCGGGGTGTGGTCGTACTCCTCGCAGGAGGACCGCACGTGGTGGGGCACGTTGTGGGCCGACCGGTCCGTCGCGTCGGACTTCGCCCGGCAGGCGGTCGAGCACAACCTCGCGGACGACGTCGCCCTCGAGCACCTGGCGGACGGCTGGCGTGAGTGGTCCGCGCAGCCCGACGGCTGGTTCGCGATCGTGCACGGCGAGGTCGTCGCCCGCGTCTGACGGCGCCGCTTAGGCTTCTCCCGTGCGCATCGCCAGGTTCACCACCGGAGGAGACCCCCGCTACGCCGTCGTCGAGGGGGAGGCGGGTGCCGAGGTGCTCCACGTCCTGACCGGCGACCCGATCTACACCCCGGTGCAGAAGACGGGTGAGCAGGTCCCGCTGACGGACGACGGCATGCGTCTGCTGGCGCCCGTCATCCCGCGGTCCAAGATCGTCGGTGTCGGGCGCAACTACGTGGCCCACGCGCGCGAGCACGGGAACGAGGTGCCGACCTCTCCGCTGCTGTTCCTCAAGCCGAACACGGCGGTGATCGGCCCGGACGACCCGATCGTGCTCCCGGAGTTCTCCCGGCAGGTCGAGCACGAGGCCGAGCTGGCGGTCGTGATCGGACGCATCACCAAGAACGTCTCTCCGGAGCAGGCGCTCCACCACGTGCTCGGGTACACGGTCGCGAACGACGTGACCGCGCGCGACATCCAGCGCACCGACGGCCAGTGGACCCGGGCCAAGGGCTTCGACACGTCGTGCCCGCTCGGGCCGTGGCTCGTGATGGGCCTCGACCCCGACGACCTGGCCGTGAGCGCGCGCGTGAACGGCGAGACCCGTCAGCACGCCCGGACCTCCGACATGGTGTTCGACGTCCCGTTCCTCGTCTCGTACATCTCCGAGGTCTTCACGCTGCTGCCCGGCGACGTGATCCTGACGGGCACCCCGGCGGGGGTCGGTCGGCTCGAGCACGGCGACCGCGTCGAGGTCGAGGTCGAGGGGATCGGCGTCCTGATGAACCCGGTGGTCCGCCGGTCCTGAGCGGGGCCGCCGCGAGCCGGGTGCCTGCGCCCGCTCGGTAGGCTGGAACCCGTGAGCTCTCCTGCCGCTGGTTCCTCCGTCCGCGTCCGCTTCTGCCCGTCCCCGACCGGGACCCCGCACGTGGGTCTCATCCGGACCGCCCTCTTCAACTGGGCCTACGCCCGTCACACGGGTGGCACGTTCGTCTTCCGGATCGAGGACACCGATGCCGCCCGGGACAGCGAGGAGAGCTTCCAGCAGCTGCTCGAGGCCCTGCGTTGGCTCGGGCTGGACTGGGACGAGGGGGTCGAGGTCGGCGGACCGCACGAGCCGTACCGGCAGTCGCAGCGGATGGACCTCTACGCCGACGTCACGCGGCGGCTCGTCGAGGGGGGCTACGCGTACGAGTCGTTCTCGACCCCCGACGAGATCGAGGCGCGCCACCGCGCCGCCGGTCGTGACCCGAAGCTCGGCTACGACGGCTTCGACCGGACCCTGACGGACGAGCAGAAGGCGCGCTACCGGGCCGACGGCCGTGAGCCGGTCCTGCGCATGCGGATGCCCGAGGAGGACGTCGTCTTCACGGACCTGATCCGCGGCGACATCACGTTCCGTGCCGGCTCGGTGCCGGACTACGTGATCGTCCGGGCCAACGGTCAGCCCCTGTACACCCTGGTCAACCCGGTCGACGACGCCCTCATGGGCATCACGCACGTGCTCCGCGGCGAGGACCTCCTCTCGTCGACGCCACGCCAGGTCGTGCTCTACCGTGCGCTGCTCGAGCTCGGCATCGCGACGGTCATGCCGGTGTTCGGCCACCTCCCGTACGTGATGGGCGAGGGCAACAAGAAGCTGTCGAAGCGTGACCCCGAGTCGAACCTGTTCCTGCACCGCGAGCGCGGCTTCACCCCCGAGGGTCTGCTGAACTACCTGGCGCTC
>JAJYCD010000134.1 GCA_021778635.1 Actinomycetes bacterium | reverse complement strand
GTACTCGGTGATGATGGCCTGCTTGGTGACACTGTCGAGGGGCACGGTTCTCCTGGTGTGTACTCGTTGCGCGGTGCTCCGGGGCATGTCCACCCGGGCGCTCTCGATCCGCGGCCGATCTGACGGCCCTCTGATGCTAGCAGCCGGGGCCCTGCCACCCAATTCGTCCGCCGCGCGTCCGACGGTGGGCCCGTCGTCGACCGGCGGACGTCCGGCGCGGACCGTCTGCCGCAGCGCGGCGCATCGTGGCGACCCGCGTCTGCGTACCCGGGTTCACCCGTCCGAGTCGCCGGCGAGCGCCTCGGGGACACGCGCCACGTCGCGGCGCATCTGGCCGACGAGCTCCTCGACGGAGCCGAAGCGCCGCGTCGGTCGAAGCTGCAGCACGAACTCGACGACGACCTCGCGGTCGTAGAGGTCGAGGTCGGTGCGGTCGAGCACGTAGGCCTCGACCCGTCGCGCGACACCGTCGAACGTCGGGTTCGTCCCGACCGAGATCGCCGCCGGCCATCCGCGCGGTCCCGCCTCGATCGAGCCGAGCCCGTCGACCGGGCGCAGCCAGCCCGCGTAGACGCCGTCCGCGGGCACCATCCCGGTCGCGTCCCGCGAGAGGTTCGCCGTCGGGAAACCCAGGGCGCGACCGCGGGCGTCCCCGTGCACGACGACGCCCCGCATCCGGTGCGGCCGTCCGAGCACCCGCGCGGCTCCTGGGGCGTCTCCCGCCGCGAGCAGCTCACGCACCCAGGTCGAGGACCACCGTCGGTGCGAGGCTCCGGGAGCGACGTCCTCGACCACCTCGACCGTGAATCCGTACGCGCGCCCGAGGTCGACCATCGTGGCGAGGTCACCCGAGTTGCGCCGACCGAACCGGACGTCCCGGCCCACCACGACGGTCCGCGCGCCGAGGGCGTCGACCAGGTACCTCCGGACGAACTCCTCGGGTGTCTGCCGGGCGAAGTCGAGGGTGTACTCGAGCATGAGCACCCCGTCGAGTCCGGTGGCTTCCAGGAGCTCGAGACGGTCCACGTCACCCGTCAGGAGCTCGGGGGCCGAGTCCGGTCGGTGCACCTGTGCGGGGTGCGGGCTGAACGTGACCGCGACGGCCTGCAGCCCTGCGTCACGCGCACCGGCCACCATCCGGCTCAGCACGCCGGCGTGCCCGCGGTGGACCCCGTCGAAGTTGCCGATCGTCACGACGGACGGTCCGAAGCCCGCAGGGACCTCGGTCACGGCGGTCCAACGGTGCACGAACCCTCCTGGATCGGTCACGAGCCACTGACGGCGTCGGGCCGTCGGTGTCAGCGGTGGTAGCAGCGGGGACAAGCCTGCCACGCCGGCGACCTCGCACCGCACCACGCGTCCCGGGTCCGAGCCCGACCTCGCTCGCCGGACCCCGCCGCGGCACGCCGAGAGTCGGCTCGCCCTACGCTCGTCCGATGAGATGGCGGACGTTCGGTGAGCGGGTCGTGTACGACAGCCCGTGGGTCCGGCTGACCCTCGTCGACGTCGAGGTCCCGGGCCACGGCAGGATCGACCACCACGTGGTCCGGATCCCTGCGCACGCCGCGGGGACCGTCGTGCACGACGCCCGGCGAGGGCTTCTCCTGCTCTGGCGGCACCGGTTCATCACGGACTCGTGGGGGTGGGAGGTCCCTGCCGGCCGGGTCGATCCCGGCGAGACCCCCGCCGAGGCGGCCTCGCGCGAGGTCCTCGAGGAGACCGGCTGGCGGGTCGACGCGGTGCGTCCGCTGATGACGTACCACCCGTCGAACGGGTCGGTGGACCAGACGTTCCATGTGTTCGTCGCCGACGCCGCGACGTACGTCGGCGAGCCGAGCGACCCGAGCGAGTCCGAGCGCATCGCCTGGGTCCCGCTCGAGGACGTGCGGGACCTGATCCGCGACGGCGAGCTCCGCGACGGGCTCTCCATCACCGCGGTGCTCCGCTACCTGCTGGAGCTCGTCTGACCTCTCAGGCCGGAGCGAACACGAGCACCGGTGCCGCCTGAGCCCCGCGGTCCTCGAGGAGCGCCACCAGGGTCCCGTCCGCCGCGATCGCCGCGACCGGACCGTCCGACGTCAGGGGACCGCGCGCGATCCGCTTGCCGTACGAGAGCGCGGTCTCCTCGTCGGCGGTGAGCTCACGCACCGGGAAGATCGCGCGGGCCGCGTCCGCGAGGCTCAGCACGTCGATCGGGACGTCGTCGGCCACGTCGGCGAGCTCGTCGAGCGTGCGCGCACCGGCAAGCGTGTAGCCACCGACGCGCGTGCGACGCAACGCAGTCAGGTGACCCCCGACGCCGAGCGCCGCGCCGAGGTCCCGCGCGAGGGCGCGCACGTAGGTGCCGGACGAGCAGACGACCGTGACGTCGACGTCGACGACCCTGACGCCCGCCACCGCGCCGAGGCGGACGGCCGCGACGTCGAACCGGAACACCGTGACCGGCCGCGCCGCGAGCCGGACGTCCTCGCCGTCGCGCACGCGGGCGTACGCCCGCTTCCCGTCGACCTTGATCGCACTGACCGAGCTCGGGACCTGCTCGATCGGCCCGGTCAGGTCCCGAACGGCGCCGTCGACCACTGCTCGGGTCACCCCGGAGGCGTCCACGACCGCGACCGTCTCGCCCTCGGCGTCGTCCGTCGTCGTGGCGACCCCGAGGCGGATCGTCGCCTCGTACTCCTTGTCGGCGCCGACGACGTAGGTGAGCAGACGCGTGGCGCGCCCGATGCCGATCACGAGGACGCCCGTCGCCATCGGGTCGAGCGTGCCGGCGTGGCCGACCTTGCGCGTCCCGGCGATCCGTCGCATGCGTGCGACCACGTCGTGGCTCGTGAGCCCGGCGGGCTTGTCGACGACGACGAGACCGTCGGGCGCCGTCGGCCGCCGTGTCGCCGCTGGTGCGCCGGTCATACGCTGCGTACGCCGCGAGCCGCCGTGCGGCGATGCCGCCGATGCGCGTCCCCCGACCTGGGCCGGGATGGGTGCGTCGTCGCGGTGCGCGTCATGACACGTGAGGCTATCAACGGTTCACGGCGGTCCTCGCGCGACGCTCGGACTCGGTGACCCGTCCCCGTCAGTCGGCCGGGTGCGGCGCCGGGGCGTCCGCGCCGAGGTCGTCGTCGGCCGCCTTCCGGTACGGATCCGGGTCCCCGGCATACCGTGCGGCTGCGGCGAGGGCAGCGACGTCGGCGTCCCGGCGCGCGGCCTCCCGAAGAGCGGCCTCCAGGTGCGCCGCCGTCTCAGGGATCGCATCGAGGTGGAACTCGAGCGTCGGGGTGAGCCTGATGCCCACCTGCTTGCCGACCTCGGAGCGGATGAGTCCCTTGGCGCTCTCGAGCGCCGCCCCCGAGGCCGTCCGTGCGTCGTCGTCGCCGAGCACCGTGTAGAAGATGTCGGCGTGCTGAAGATCGCCGGTGACGCGCACGCTCGTCACGGTCACGAAGCCGAGTCGAGGGTCCTTGATGCGCGTGTCGAGCATCTGGGCGACGATCACCTGGATGCGCTCGGCGAGCTTGCGAGCCCGGGGGTGGTCTGCCATGTCTCCTCAGCCTTCTTGCCTCGAACGGGTCGGCGGCGATCTGTCGACCGCACGCAGGGCCTGCGGCGGCGGTCCGCCGGCCGGCCGGGACGGGGTCCCGGCCGGCTGGCGGCGTCACCGTCAGCTGCGCGGCTTCTCCCGCATCTCGAACGTCTCGATCACGTCACCGATCTCGACGTTGTTGAACGACCCGAGGCCGATGCCGCACTCGTACCCTTCGCGGACCTCGGTCGCGTCGTCCTTGAAGCGCTTGAGCGACTCGACGGTGAGGTTGTCCCCCACGACCGTGCCGTTGCGCAGGACGCGCGCCTTGGCGTTGCGTCGGATCTCGCCCGACCGGACCAGCGAACCGGCGATGTTGCCGAACTTCGAGGACCGGAACACCTCGCGCACCTCTGCGGTGCCGAGCTGGACCTCCTCGTACTCGGGCTTGAGCATGCCCTTGAGGGCTGCCTCGACGTCGTCGATCGCCTGGTAGATGACCGAGTAGAACCGGACGTCGACCCCTTCACGATCGGCCAGGTCCTCGACCCGCTCGGCGTACTTGACGTTGAACCCGATGATGATCGCGTTGTCGACCGTCGCCAGGTTGACGTCGTTCTGCGTGATCGCGCCGACACCGCGGTGGATGACCCGCAGGTCGACCTCCTCGCCGACGTCGATCTTGAGCAGCGCGTCCTCGAGCGCCTCGACGGCACCCGAGACATCGCCCTTGAGGACCAGGTTGAGGGTCTCGACCTTGCCCTGCTGGAGCGCCTGCGTGAAGTCCTCGAGGCTGATGCGCTTGCGCCGCTTCGCCAGGAGGGCGGCCCGCTCGGCCGTCTCGCGCTTCTCGGCGATCTGGCGCGCGGTCCGCTCGTCCGGTGCCACCAGGAAGGTGTCACCGGCGCGCGGCACCGACGCCAGGCCGAGGACCATGACCGGTCGTGCCGGACCGGCCGACTCGACCGTGTCGCCGTGCTCGTCGAACATCGCACGGACCCGGCCATGAGCCGTGCCCGCGACGATCGCGTCGCCGACGTGCAGCGTCCCGGACTGGACCAGGACGGTCGCGACCGCGCCACGCCCCTTGTCGAGGTTGGCCTCGATGGCCACACCGCGCGCGTCCTTGTCCGGGTTCGCCCGTAGGTCGAGCGCCGCGTCCGCCGTCAGGAGGACCGCCTCGAGGAGCTCGTCGATGCCCAGGATCTGCTTGGCCGAGACGTCGACGAACATGGTGTCGCCGCCGTACTCCTCCGCCACCAGGTTGTACTCGGTGAGCTGCTGGCGGATCTTGGCGGGGTTGGCCCCCTCCTTGTCCACCTTGTTCACGGCGACGACGATCGGCACGCCGGCCGCCTGCGCGTGGTTGAGCGCCTCGACCGTCTGCGGCATCACGCCGTCGTCGGCCGCGACCACCAGGATCGCGATGTCGGTGACCTGCGCACCACGCGCACGCATGGCGGTGAACGCCTCGTGACCCGGGGTGTCGATGAAGGTCAGCGGACGGTCGACGCCCTCGTGCACGTGCCGCACCTGGTAGGCACCGATGTGCTGGGTGATGCCGCCGGCCTCCCCCGCGACGACGTCCGTCTGGCGGATCGCGTCGAGGAGCTTCGTCTTGCCGTGGTCGACGTGACCCATGACCGTGACGACCGGCGGACGCGCCACGAGCTGCTCGTCCTCCTCGTCGGCGAGCTCGGCATCGAGGTCGATGTCGAAGGACCCGAGGAGCTCACGGTCCTCCTCCTCGGCCGAGACCATCTCGATGACGTAGCCGAGCTCGGCCGCGAGCGTGCCGAACGTGTCCTCGTCCAGCGACTGCGTCGCGGTCGCCATCTCACCGAGGTGGAACAGCACCGTGACCAGGCTGGCGGGGTTCGCGTCGATCTTGTCGGCGAAGTCGTTCAGCGACGAGCCGTGACGCAGCCGCACGACGGTCTTGCCGTTGCCGCGCGGGACCTGCACGCCACCGAGCGACGGGGCCTGCATCTGCTCGAACTCCTGGCGCTTGGCGCGCTTCGACTTGCGCCCCCGGACGGGGCGACCGCCGGCGCGACCGAACGCACCCTGC
Organism: Actinomycetes bacterium; assembly: GCA_021778635.1. Classification (GTDB taxonomy): domain Bacteria; phylum Actinomycetota; class Actinomycetes; order Actinomycetales; family Cellulomonadaceae; genus JAJDFX01. The sequence continues at coordinate 985 of JAJYCD010000134.1, read as the reverse complement.
GTGCTGCCACGACCGGCACCACCGGGACGACCGCCGCCGCCCCCGGGACGACCGGCGAACCCGCCGGCCGGAGCGCCACCACCAGGAGCACCACCGGGACCACCGGAACGGCCACCGCCGCCCGGTGCAGGGCGACCACCACCGGGCCGACCGGCACCGGCGGGGGCCGGACGACCGACCGCGCTGCGTCCGGGCATCATGCCCGGGTTCGGGCGCGGACCGCCGGGACGGGGACCGCCGGAGCGCTCTCCCGTGCCGGTCGAGCCGGCCGCGGGTGCACCCTCACGGCTGCCGCCAGGGCGGGGCATGCCCTGCGAGGGGGCGAACGGGTTGTTCCCCGGGCGCGGACCGCCGGGACGGGGACCGCCACCGCCGGCCGCACCCTGACCACCGCGGGGCATGCCCTGCGAGGTCGCGAACGGGTTGTTCCCCGGACGCGGGCCGCTGGTGCGGGCGCCGCCGGCGGGTACGTGCGGCGCTGCCGGCGCCGCCGGCGCCGGTCGAGGGCCGGGGCGCGACGACGCGGGCGCCGACGCAGCCGGACGCTCCGGCGTCCTCGGGGCCGGAGCCGGGGGTGTGACTGCCGGCATCGACGGTGCTGCGCTCTCCGTGGGAGGGGAGGACTGCGGCGCGACCTCGACCGGTGCCGGCGCGACCGACGCGGGTTCCGTCGTCGAGGGCTTCGGCGCGGCCGGGCGAGCCGCAGCGGGCTTCGCGGCCGGTGGCGACTGCGTCGCCGTGCTGCCCGCCGGGTACAGGTCGCGCAGCTTGCGCACCACCGGCGGCTCGATCGTCGAGGATGGCGAACGAACGAACTCTCCGAGCTCGTTCAGCTTCGCCATCATGGTCTTGCTTTCAACTCCGAGCTCTTTGGCGAGCTCGTAGACGCGGACCTTGGCCACATCTCTCCTGTCTCGGTCCGCCCAGGAGAGGGTCGGACCGTCGTTAGTGCTGGGTACTCATCGCTGGGTACTCATTGCTGTGT
>JAJYCD010000133.1 GCA_021778635.1 Actinomycetes bacterium | reverse complement strand
GGGGTCGGCTCGCACGCCTCTCCACCGGCGACCTGCCGACGGGACGGCCCATCGGCGGCCCGCCGTCCGAGTGTCCGGGGACGGCTCGCGGCGCGGCCCGTCGGCGCACCGGCGATGCGCACCCCGACGCGGTGGGAGACCGCGGCGAACTCGGGTAGTCTGTGCTCCGCGACCGGCGCGAGTCGGTCGACATCGCGCGCCATCTTCTCGATGACTGCCCGCCCAGAGGTGTCTGCTCCACGTTCTCGTGCGCCGACCACCGACCGGCAGCCTCGCGGCTACGAGCAGATCGAGAGCCCGCGCTGGCAGCGGTCCGGGTCTTCCCGGCGCCAGCACGGGCGTGGCGCCAGGGGCACCGACCTCCCGGACGGTGCCGACAACCGGATCGCGAGCCCGAGTTCGGGCCCGCTGCTTTGCGTGCACCTCGCGGTGCGCGCCGGAAGGACGTGCCATGGCCGTCGTGACCATGCGCCAGCTGCTCGAGAGCGGTGTCCACTTCGGGCACCAGACCCGCCGCTGGAACCCCAAGATGAAGCGCTTCATCTTCACCGAGCGCAACGGCATCTACATCGTCGACCTGCAGCAGTCGCTCACGTACATCGACAGCGCGTACGACTTCGTCAAGGAGACGGTGGCCCACGGTGGCACCATCCTGTTCGTCGGGACGAAGAAGCAGGCCCAGGAGCCCGTCGCCGAGCAGGCGGCGCGCGTCGGGATGCCCTATGTCAACCAGCGTTGGCTCGGCGGGATGCTCACCAACTTCCAGACGGTGAACAAGCGGCTCCAGCGCCTCAAGGAGCTCGAGCTCATCGACTTCGACGACGTCGCCGGTAGTGCCTTCACGAAGAAGGAGCTCCTCATCATGCGGCGCGAGCGCGACAAGCTCGCGAAGACCCTCGGCGGCATCCGTGACATGGCCAAGGTTCCGTCGGCCGTGTGGATCGTGGACACCAACAAGGAGCACCTCGCGGTCGACGAGGCGCGCAAGCTCGGGATCCCGATCGTCGCGATCCTGGACACCAACTGCGACCCGGACGTCGTCGACTACAAGATCCCCGGCAACGACGACGCGATCAGGGCGGTCTCGCTGCTGACGCGGGTCGTCGCCGACGCGGTGGCGGAGGGCCTGATCCAGCGGCACGCCGGGCGCACGGGTGCGACCGCCGACGCGACCGTCACCGAGACCGAGCCGCTCGCCGAGTGGGAGCGCGAGCTGCTCGCTGGCTCCGAGTCGGTCGAGGTCCCGGTCGCGGCAGCGGCCGCCGTGGTCGAGGAGGCCGCCGCGGTCGTCGAGGAGCCCGTCGTGGCCGCAGCACCGGTGGTCGACGAGGCCCCCGAGGTCGTCGCGACCGACGACGCCCCGGCGCCCACGGAGGCCGTCGAGGAGTCGGCCGGCGAGCCTGCCACCGAAGCCGGCCCCGCGTCCGAGTGACCCGGACCTGCGAACAACCGAACTGACGAAGGACGGACACAGTCATGGCGAACTACACCGCCGCCGACATCAAGGCGCTCCGTGAGCGCACCGGTGCCGGCATGCTCGATGTCAAGAAGGCGCTCGACGAGGCCGACGGCAACGCCGACAAGGCGATGGAGATCATCCGCGTCAAGGGCCTCAAGGGCGTCAGCAAGCGCGAGGGTCGCGCGGCCTCCGACGGCCTCGTGGCGGCGCAGATCATCCCGACGGCCGACGGCCTGAACGAGGTCGGCGTGCTGATCGAGGTCAACTCCGAGACCGACTTCGTGGCGAAGAGCCCGGCGTTCGTCGCGCTCGCCGAGACCGTCCTCGCGACGGCGGTCTCGTCGGGTGCGACCGATGCCGCGACGTTGCTGGCGACCGACGTCGACGGCAAGCCGCTCCAGACGATCGTCGACGAGACGGCGGCGACTCTCGGCGAGCGCATCGTCGTGCGTCGGCTCGACCGTGTGGTCGGCGAGAAGGTCACGGTCTACCTGCACAAGGTGAACAAGGACCTCCCGCCCCAGGTCGGCGTGCTCGTCGCGACCGACGCGGCCGGAGCGTCCGTGGCGAAGGACATCGCGATGCACATCGCGGCGTACTCGCCGGTGTACCTCTCCCGCGCGGACGTCCCCGAGGAGACCGTCGCCTCCGAGCGTCACATCGCCGAGGAGACGGCGAAGAACGAGGGCAAGCCGGAGGCGGCGCTGACGAAGATCGTCGACGGTCGGCTCAACGGGTTCTTCAAGGAGAACGTCCTGGTGGACCAGGCCTTCGCGAAGGACCCGAAGAAGTCGGTCGCGCAGGTCCTCGCCGAGGTCGGCGGGACGGCGACGGGATTCGTGCGGTACCGCGTCGGCGCCTGAGGCGTCGACCCAGCCGGTGGCCTCGGCCCTTCGGGGTCGAGGCCACCGGCGCACCACCAGCGTCACCCGTACCGGCGAGGAGGGCAGATGAGCCAGGATCCTGAAGCATCGCGCAGCGGCGAGTCGCATGACGGGGTCGAGCCGGCGCGGCGGGTCCTGCTCAAGCTGTCGGGCGAGACGTTCGGCGGTGGTGCCATCGGTCTCGCGCCCGACGTCGTCCAGCGGGTGGCGGCGGAGATCGCCGAGGCCGTCCGATCGGGCGTCCAGGTCGCGATCGTGGTCGGCGGCGGGAACTTCTTCCGTGGTGCCGAGCTCTCCCAGCGGGGGCTCGACCGCGCGCGAGCGGACTACATGGGCATGCTGGGCACCGTGATGAACTGCCTGGCGCTGCAGGACTTCCTCGAGCAGGCGGGCGTCAGCACGCGGGTGCAGACCGCGATCACGATGGGCCAGGTGGCCGAGCCGTACATCCCGCTCCGCGCGATCCGTCACCTGGAGAAGGGCCGGGTCGTGATCTTCGGCGCGGGCGCCGGCATGCCGTACTTCTCGACCGACACGGTCGCGGTGCAGCGCGCGCTCGAGACGCACTGCGACGAGGTGCTGATGGGGAAGAACGGCGTCGACGGCGTCTACACCGCCGATCCTCACCTCGACCCGACGGCTCGCCGGCTGGACCACGTGACCTACACCGAGGCGCTCGTTGAGGGCCTGCGCGTCGTGGACGCGACCGCATTCAGCCTCTGCATGGACAACGGCGTGCGCATGAGGGTCTTCGGGATGAGCGAGGCAGGCAACGTCACCCGGGCGCTCCGGGGTGAGAAGATCGGCACGCTGGTGACGGCAGGCCGGCCCGGCTCTCGCTGACGACGGACGAGACGATGACGACGACGAAGGAGCACACGTGATCGACGAGACCCTCCTCGAGGCCGAGGAGAAGATGAACAAGGCGATCGAGGTGGCGAAGGAGGACTTCGCGTCCATCCGGACCGGACGCGCGAGCGCGGCGATGTTCGCCAAGATCTTCGTCGACTACTACGGGTCGCCGACGCCGCTGCAGCAGCTCGCGTCGTTCAACACTCCCGAGGCGCGGACGATCTTGATCTCGCCGTTCGACAAGTCCGCGAGCGTCGGTATCGAGAAGGCTCTGCGCGACTCGGACCTCGGCGTCAACCCGACCAACGACGGCAACGTCATCCGTGTGGTGCTGCCCGCCCTCACCGAGGAGCGTCGCAAGGACTTCGTCAAGCTCGCGAAGACGAAGGCGGAGGACGCGCGCATCTCGGTCCGCAACATCCGCCGTCGCGCGAAGGACGAGCTCGACCGGATCTCGAAGGACGGCGAGGCCGGCGAGGACGAGGTCGCGCGCGCCGAGAAGGAGCTCGAGGCGGTGACGAAGCGTCACATCGACGCGATCGACACCGTGCTCGTCGCCAAGGAGAGCGAGCTGCTCGAGGTCTGATGACTGATCTGGTCAACGCCGACGACGTCGGCCACGAGCAGCACCCGATGCCACGGGCGGGCCGCAACCTGCCGGTCGCGGTGCTCGTCGGCCTGGGGCTGCTGGGCGTCGTTGCCGCGAGCCTGCTGGTGCGCAAGGAGCTGTTCGTCGTCTTCGCGATCCTCGCGGTGGGCGCGGCGCTCTGGGAGCTCGCGCAGGCGGTCGCGCGCCGCGGCATCCACCTTCCCCTGCTGCCGCTCCTGGTGGGTTCGGCCGGGGTGCTCGTGTCGGCGTACACCGCCGGCGCGGAGGCGCTTCTCGTGTCGACGATGCTCACGGCCGGCGGGGTCGTCATCTGGCGCGTGCTCGACGGTAGCGGCGAGTCCGCCCTCCGCGACGCGACGGCCGGCACCTTCGCCGCGGCGTACCTTCCGTTCCTCGCCGGTTTCGTGATGCTCATGCTCTCGATGCCGGATGGCGAGCGTCGAGTCGCGCTGTTCGTGCTGCTCGCGGTCGCGAGCGATGTCGGCGGGTACTCCTTCGGGGTCCTCATCGGGCGGCATCCGATGGCGCCGTCGGTGAGCCCGAAGAAGACCTGGGAGGGCCTCGTCGGGTCCGTGGTCCTGGCGGTGCTCGTCGGCGTCGTCGGCGTCATGGTGCTGTTCAGGCAGGGGCCGGCGATCGGCGTGGTCCTCGGTCTCGCAACCGTCGTGACGGCCACCGTCGGCGATCTCTCGGAGTCGCTCCTCAAGCGTGATCTCGAGCTCAAGGACATGGGCAGCCTGCTCCCCGGTCACGGCGGGGTGCTCGATCGGCTGGACTCGCTGCTGCTCACGGCTCCCGTCGTGTACGTGATCCTGATGGCCGTGCTCCCGGTCGGGGACTGAGACATGGGATGCTGGACCTCGTGCCCGAGCCTGCCGCCCCACTGACCCCCGCCGTCCCGATCGCGGACGACGCGCCGGGTGGGCGTGCGCGTGCGGGCTCCCGTTCGGCGCAGGGCTCGCGTTCGGCGCAGGGCTCTCGCACGGCGCCGGTGTCGCGCCCCGTGCAGGTGCGGCCGGTACCGATCGACGGCGGGGGCCCGGTCCCGTTGAGCTTCTCGACGTCGACGCGGGGTGCGCGCGGCAAACCGCCGCGGCACTTCGTCGACCTGACGCCGGAGCAGCGTCTCGAGGCGGTCGCCGAGCTCGGGGAGAAGCCGTTCCGGTCGAAGCAGCTGGCGACGCACTACTTCTCGCACCTGTCTGCGGATGCCGCCGAGATGACGGACCTGCCGCAGGCCACGCGCGATCGCCTCGTCGGAGCCCTCTTCCCGAACCTGCTGAGCGCAGCGCGCACGCTCACAGCCGACGCCGGCACGACCGTCAAGACGTTGTGGCACCTCTTCGACGGCGCCAAGGTCGAGTCGGTCCTGATGCGGTACCCGAACCGCACGACGCTCTGTGTCTCGAGCCAGGCTGGGTGCGGGATGGCGTGCCCGTTCTGCGCCACCGGACAGCTCGGACTCACCCGCAACCTGTCGACGGCGGAGATCGTCGAGCAGGTGCGCTCGGCGGCTCGTTCCCTCGCGGACGGCGACCTGCCCGGCGGACCGGCGCGGCTCAGCAACCTCGTCTTCATGGGGATGGGTGAGCCGCTCGCCAACTACCGCGCCGTGATGGAGGCCGTCCGGCGCCTCGTCGCACCGGCTCCCGACGGGTTCGGGATGTCCGCGCGCAACATCACGGTCTCGACCGTGGGCCTTGTGCCGGCGATGGACAAGCTCGCCGGGGAAGGCATCCCGGTCACGCTCGCGCTGTCTCTGCACGCACCGGACGACGAGCTCCGGAGCGAGCTCGTGCCCGTCAACACGCGCTGGAGCGTCGACGAGGCCCTCGACTCCGCACGGAACTACTTCGAGGTCACCGGTCGCCGGGTGTCGATCGAGTACGCGTTGATCAAGGACATGAACGACCACGCGTGGCGGGCGGACCTGCTCGGGACCAAGCTCAACGCCCGGGGGCGTGGCTGGGTGCACGTGAACCCGATCCCGCTCAACCCGACCCCCGGCTCGATCTGGACCGCGAGCGACCGTGCGGTCGAGCGCGTCTTCGTGGACAGGCTTCGAGCGCACGGCATCCCGACCACGGTGCGGGACACGCGCGGGAGCGACATCGATGGGGCGTGCGGCCAGCTGGCCGCGGAGGAGGAATGATGGCGGGGATGTTCCGGACCGTGTCGCGGCTGCGGAGCGGCTATGCGCCGGAGGACGTCGACGAGTTCTTCGACCACGCGCGTGAGGTGTACGAGAACGGCACCACCGGCGACCTGTCGGGCACCGACGTGCGTCTCGCGGCGTTCGACCTCGTCCGGGGCGGCTACTCGACCGGTGCCGTCGACGCCGCGCTCGACCGTCTGGAAGCCGCGTTCGTGGCGCGCTCGCGCGCGCAGAACGTGGCGCGGTACGGCCAGCAGGCGTGGATGAACCACTTGGCGGAGCAGGCGCGCTCGCTCTACGGGCGACTGGGCCGGCCGGAGCGGGAGAGGTTCGCCCCGGCGCAGTCGGGTCATCTCGGCTACGACATGGACGACGTCGACACGCTGTGCCGGCGGCTCACCGCGTACTTCGACCACGGCGAGCCGCTCACCGCGCACGAGATCCGGTCGGCGACGTTCCGGCGCCGTCACGGGGCGAAGGGCTATGCGGAGGGGCCGGTGGACGCGTTCTGCGCGCGGGCCATCGAGGTGCTGCTCGGCGTGGAGTGAGCAGCACCGCTCGTCCTCGCGCCGGGGCTCTCAGCCGTTCTCGCGTCGGAACGTTCGCGTCCCGAACCAGATGCCGACCACGACGAGCGCGATCGTGAGCCCGTAGCCCCAGAGCGAGGTCGCGGTCGACAGCTCGCCCAGGAACTCGGCGCGGATCCCGTCCACGACGTGCTTGAGCGGGTTCAGGTCGCTCAGGTCCTTCAGCCAGGCCGGTGAGACGATCGGCAGCAGGATCCCGGACAG
>JAJYCD010000132.1 GCA_021778635.1 Actinomycetes bacterium | reverse complement strand
GAATGCCCCGACCTCGGTCGGGGCATTCGTGCGTCCGGAGACGTCAGCGTGTTCACACCGCCCTGTCTCGGAGCCCGTCGACGGTGCTGACAGGGTCGACCGTTCTGACAGGGTGGGCGGTTCTGACAGGGTGGACGCATGGCACGTGAACCGGTGCGACTCGGCGTCGTCGGCAACGGGTGGAGAGCGCAGTTCTACCTGAGACTCGCGGCAGCGCTCCCCGAGCAGCTGTCTCTCGTCGGGGTCGTGACGCGCCGGTCGGAGCCCGGCGACGAGCTCGAGGCCCGATGGGGGGTGCCGAGCTACCGGTCGGTCGGCGCGCTGGTGCACGCCCGACGCCCCGAGCTCGTCGTCAGCTCCGTGCCGTGGGACGCGAACCCGGAGATCGTGACCGCGCTCGTGGCCGAGGGGGTCGCGGTCGTCTCGGAGACGCCGCCGGCGCCGGACCGGGAGGCGCTGCGTGCGCTCTGGGCGACCGTGGGCGGTGCCGGGCTCGTGCAGGTCGCCGAACAGTACCTCCTTCTCCCCGGCCACGCAGCGCGGTGCGAGGTGGTCCGTCGCGGGACGATCGGCACGCCGACCTCGGTGCAGGTGTCCTCGACGCACGGCTACCACGCGGTCGCGCTGATGCGAGGTCTCCTCGGGGCGGGGTTCGGGCCCACGACGGTGAGCGCGCGCTCGTTCACGGCGCCGCTCGTCGACCCGATGGTGCGCGACGGGTGGACGGACGACCTGGAGCCGCGTGCGGCCGCCACGGTCCTCGCGACGGTCGACTTCGGTGCGACGTCAGGGCTGTACGACTTCACGGACAACCAGTGGCACAACCAGCTGCGTGCACGGCGGATCGTCGTGCGGGGCTCGCGCGGCGAGATCGTGGACGACGACGTGATCAGCCTGGTGGACGCGCGCACGATCCTGCGTCGGCCGATCACCCGGTGGCGGTCCGGGTACGACCTGAACCTCGACGGGTACGACACCGAGCACCTGAGCCTCGACGGGTCGGTGCTCTGGCGCAACCCGTTCGGCGGTTCTCGGTTGTCGGACGAGGAGATCGCGATCTCGACCCTGCTCGTGCAGGCTGCTGCCTGGGTGCACGGCGAGGGTGCCGGACCGTACCCGCTGGCCGAGGCGTGCCAGGACCACCTGGTGTCGCTCGCGATCGACGAAGCGGTCCGGACGGGCGAGACCGTCGTCACGTCCTCGGAGGCGTGGGGCCGGTAGGTCCGGACCCGACCGTGGGCCTCAGCTCCAGATGGACGGGCCCTCGGGCAGGTCGACCGGCGGGTGGAACGCCCGGACGGTCGGGAGGTCATCGACGGAGATCGTCGGCGGAGCGAACTCGGGGGCAGGCCCTCCGAAGAAGCACCGGCAGATGCCGTCGACGTGCACGAGGCCGGAGTGCGGATGCGCGGCGCACGGTGCCGGCTGCGGGATCCGGTGTCCGCCCGCCCGGGTGCTCTCGTCGACCATGACCATGGAGAGATGATCGACCGGTCGGGCCGGAAGATCAGGAACCTCGCGGGTGAATCGCCGTCGATGAACGAATGTGCACGGTGGGGTGAGCGGGAACGTGCCCGGACCGCACGCACCGCGGTCCGTGTGTCCCGGCTGTGCAAGAACACCGACTCACGCGACAGTGGTCAGGTGAGGGGCTTCTCCTCGCGACCGCCTGCTGCTCTGGAGACACCGTGCCGAACCGTGACGACGCGTGGTTCGCCGAGCTCGTCCGCGCCCACGCCGGGCCGGTGTACCGGTACGTCGTCCGGAGGGCGGCGCGGGACGATGCCGAGGACCTCACGGCCGACGTGCTGACGACCGCCTGGCGGCGTCGCGACGACATCCCTTCGGGCGCCGAGCTCCCGTGGCTCTACCGCACGGCCGGGTTCGTGATCGCGAACCACCGGCGCAAGGGCCGACCGACCCCCGTCGGTGAGGTGCCCGACGAGGTCGATCACGAGGACTCGGGCCCGGAGAGCATCGTGATCGCCGACGAGCGCGTCCGCGAGGTGCTCGCGGTGCTGAGTCCGCGGGATCGGCGCATCCTCCTGCTGCACGCGTGGGAGGGGCTCGACGGCGAGGCGCTCGCGGTGGCGCTCGGCATCTCGCGGGGCGGGGCCGACGCCGCGCTCTCACGCGCCAGGTCCCGGTTGCGCGAGGCGTGGTCGGAGCGTCTGAGCGTCTGAGCGTCTGCCGAGCTGCCGGCGCCGGCGACCAGGATCGTCGGCTCGGCGGCCCAGGTGCAAGGCACGGGCCGCACGGCACACATACGAGGCAGCAGCACCTCGGCGGTCCTGACGGCATTCTCGGACGGCTCGCCGTGAGTTCCGTCCCGGTCGGCCCGTCCCGGTCGGCCACAGCGTCCTGGAGGCCGCCGTGAACATCCAACCCGACGCCGGCGCGCACGACGACCCCGTCGCCCGCCTGCAGGCCGCGGACCCCGCTGCGGGGGTCGAGGTCGACCTGGTGGCGATCGAGGCGGCGGTCCGAGCCCGGATCGTCGGCGACGGCGGCGCGACGGTCACCACGCTCAACCCCGCGGTGCGGTCGCGTCGACCTGCGCGGTGGCTCCCGGTCGCGGCAGCGGTGGCGGGTGTCGCGGTGATCGGCTCCGGTGCGTTCGCGCTCGGTCGCCACACCGGGTCGCCGACGCCAGCGGCCCCGGCGATCTCGCTCGTCGCCCCGGAGGCCGCGGCGGGTGCGGCCCCGCGGGGCGTCGCGAGCTCGGGCGTCGGAGCGGCGGACTCGACGGCCCGGCTCGCTCCGTACGGCTTCGGGACGACGCGCACGGTGTTCAGCTCCGCGGGGCTGACGTCCGCGCCCGGCTCCGCGACGGCGTGGACGTACGACTCCGCGGCCGCGTTCTCCCGCGAGAAGGCCGCGGCGATGGCTGCCGCTCTCGGGATGTCCGGCACCCCTGAGCTCGTGTCCGGTGCGTGGACCGTCGGTGCGGCGGACGGCAGCGGGCCGCACCTCCAGCTGCAGCCCGACGCAACCGTCGACCTCTCGTTCAACGACCCGACGAACGACCCGTATGCGTGCGCCGGCGGAGTCGTCAAGGGCTCCGCGACCTCGCCCGGCGCGGCGACGCGCGCGACCGGCCCGATGCCGACCTTCGCGCCGCAGGTGTGCTCCGGCTCCTCGCGCGGACCGGCTCCGTCGGGTGCCGACGCGATCGCGCGGACGAGGGTGCTGATCGCCGCCGCCGGTCTCGACCCCCAGGCCTTCGAGTACCAGGCGAACGAGACAGGCACCGCCACGATCGCGTCGGTCACCGCGTGGGCCGTCGTCGACGGTCAGCGGACGGGCCAGGCCTGGAACGTGACGCTGACGGATCGCGGGGTGCAGAACGTCTGGGGCCAGCTCGCGCCGGTGGTCACGCTCGGGACGTATCCCGTCGTCAGCCCGAAGGAGGCGGTCGCCCGACTCGGCGACCTGCGGTTCGACGCCAACCAGGTCGGGGTCTACTCGGCGCTGCAGGGTGTCGGGGCTGCTGAGTCGGGGGACGGCGCATCGGGCCTTGTCGCGCCCGTCGCCCCCACGATCGGGACCGGCAGCGCGGCGGCGCCCTCCGTGGTGGCGACGTCGCCGGGCGACACCGGCCCGAGTGGGACGCCGACCCTCCCGGCAGCTCCGGCCCCCGGGTCCCGGCTGTCGTGGCCGGTGCAGCACGTGACCATCACGGGAGCCCGGCTCGGCCTGGCGGCCGTGCGCCAGACCGACGGCTCGGTCGTGCTCGCGCCGGCCTACGCGCTGTCCGACGGGTCGGCGCGAACCTGGTCCGTGATCGCCGTCGCCGAGAGCGCGCTGGACATGTCCCCCGTGGGCTGACCTGATCGGCGGACCGCCCGGCTCGCCCGGTGGGCCGATCGCCCGGTGGGCTCATCGCTCGGTGGACTGGTCGCTCGGTGGGCTGATCGCCCGGTGGGCCTGCGCTCGCGGGATCCTCGGACGACGTGCCGGACCGTACCGTGGCCGTGCGCGAAAACTCCCCGCCGAGATCGCGTCATCATCGTGGACGTGAACGCTCTCATCGGGTGTGACCGCTCGTCCGCGCGTCGGCGTGTGCGAGACGGCCCCGCACTGGATGATCGTCGACCATGAGGTCAGGCGCGTACGCGGAAGAGGTGGCAGGGTGATGTCGCTGCGACTGACAGCACACCCGTCCTCCGTGCCGACCGGCCGCAGCTGGGTCATGTCGGTCTTCGAGCAGCGCTCCCAGAGCCCGGCCGACGTGATCGCGGACGAGGACGCCCCGCGTCGCGTCGTCGAGCTGCTGACGTCCGAGCTGCTGACCAACGCGGTGACGCACGGCCCTGAGGACGGCACTGTCGAGATCCGGGCGGTGCGGACCGCGCGCGCGCTCCGGGTCGAGGTCCGGGACGAGAGCATGGCGTTGCCGGTGCTCCAGGACGTGGACGTCGACGCCACCGGCGGTCGTGGCGTCGGGTTCGTCGACATGCTGTCGTCCGAGTGGGGTGTGATCGTCGACGACTCCGGCAAGACCGTGTGGTTCGCGGTCGACCTCGATGACCCGAGCCCGCTGTACTGACCCGACGGGCTGTCCTGATCCGAACTGACCCGACGGGCTGTCGTGATCCGAGCCCGCTGTCCTGACCCCGACGGGCTGTCCTGACGCCAGCTCGCTGTCCTCCCGGCGTGGGCTGCCCTGCCGGAGAGGGCTGCCCTGCCGGCGGAGTGGCCGGTGCGGCCCGAGTGCGGCCGGGACGCCGGCGGAGTGGCCGACGCCGCCGGCTCAGAGAGACCGTACGACGCGCACGGCGCCGGCCGGGACCGTGAACGAGGACGTACGTGCTTCACCCGTGAGGAGGTCGGTCCCCGGCATCGGGACGTCGGCCGCCTGGTCGGTGTGGTTGATCGCGATCGTGTAGCGCTGCGTCGCCCCGTGGCGCGTCACGAGCTCGAGGTCCTGGGGCAGGTCGCTCGTCGGACGTAGGCCGGCGTCCGCGTACACCGGCGCGAGCAGCATCGCGAGAGCGTCGACGTCGAGTCGCGTCGAGACGTACCACCCGGTGCCGGCGCCGTGCTCGTGACGTGTCACGGCCGGTCTGCCCGCGGCGGGACCGTCGGCGAAGAGGGCGACCGGCGAGGCACCCGCGAGGACGAGGTCCTCGCACCAGACGTCGGCGGCGACTCCGTCGAGTCCGCGGCCGACGGGCCGTGCGGCGGCCAGGTGCACCTGGTGACCTGCACGCAGCGGGAGGAACTCCTCGACACCGACCCCGAGCGCGGTGCGGAGCGGCGCGAGGTAGCCGCCCTCGGGAACGGCGTCGTGCTCGTCGACGGCCGCCGAGAAGTACGAGACGAGCAGCGTCCCGCCTCCCTCGACGTACCGCGTGAGGTTCTCCGCGGCCCGGCCCGTCAGCAGGTAGGAGGCCGGGGCGACGACGAGGCGGTAGCGGGACAGGTCGTGCTCGGGGTGTGCGAAGTCGACCGTGAGCTTGTCGCGCCAGAGCCGGTCGTAGAAGGCGTCGATCCGCTCGCGGTGGTCGAGGTCGACGCTCGGTCGCCACTCGAGGTCCTGCGCCCAGAACGACTGCCAGTCCCAGAGGATCGCGACGTCGGCCTGGACGGTCGAGCCGCGGACCTCGGCGAGACGGGCGAGGTCGCGGCCGAGGTCGCAGACCTCGGACCACACCCGGCTCCCGGTCCCGGCGTGCGGGAGCATCGCGGAGTGGAACTTCTCCGCGCCCGATCGCGACGCGCGCCACTGGAAGAACAGGATGCCGTCGGCGCCGCGGCCGAGGTGTGCCAGCGAGTTGCGGGCCAGCTCACCGGGGGTCTTCGCGACGTTCCTCGGCTGCCAGTTCACCGCGGACGTGGAGTGCTCCATGAGGAGCCACGGGCGACCGCCGGCGATCGACCGGGTGAGGTCGGCCGACAGGGCGAGACCGACCTGGTTGCGCTCGTCCGCCGCAGTCAGGTAGTGGTCGTTCGAGACGACGTCGACCTCCTTCGCCCAGGCCCAGAGGTCGACGCCCTTGCACGACCCGGCCATGAAGTTCGTGGTCACCGGGATCCCCGGCGCCTCGGCACGGATCACGTCGCGCTCGGCCACGAAGCACTCGAGGAGGGCGTCCGAGGTGAAGCGGGCGAAGTCGAGCCGCTGGGTCGGGTTGACGACGCTCGGCGCGATCGACGGCGGTGACACGTGCTCCCAGGCGGCGTAGTGCTGTCCCCAGAAGGCCGTGCCCCACGCCGAGTTCAGCGCGTCGAGCGTCCCGTACCGACGCTGCAGCCACTCCCGGAACGCGCGCGCGCTGTGCTCGGAGTAGCACTCCGCGACGGGCGTGCCGTACTCGTTGTGCACGTGCCACAGCACGACGGCCGGGTGCGACCCGTACCGGCGGGCGAGCTCCCTCGTGATCGCGACGCTCGAACGGCGGTAGTCCGGCGAGCTCGGGCTCGCCATCCCGCGTGAGCCGAAGCCGAGCACCGTGCCGTCACGGGTGACGACGCGTGCGTCGGGGTGGGCGTGGAAGAACCAGGCCGGCGGGGAGGCCGTGGGGGTGCCGAGGTCGACCCGGATCCCGGCGTCGTGGAGCAGGTCGAGGACGCGGTCGAGCCACCCGAAGTCGAACTCGCCCTCGCGCGGCTCGAGGAGTCCCCAGGAGAAGATCCCGACGCTGACGAGGTTCACGCCGGCCTCGCGCATCAGCTTGGCGTCGTGGGCCCAGACCTCCTCGGACCACTGCTCGGGGTTGTAGTCGCCCCCGTAGCAGAGCGTGTCGACGCCGGGCAGCCAGACGGGGAGGGCGGTCGGCGGGGTCGTGCTCGGGCTCATGAGGCTCCTCGTCCAGGGCCAGGGCGCGATCCCGGGCCGATCACAGGGTGACAGAACTGTGCACGCTCCCAG
>JAJYCD010000042.1 GCA_021778635.1 Actinomycetes bacterium | reverse complement strand
GTCGCGCGCGCCGGCGCCGGGCGGCCGCGGAGGCGACGCGCGTGGCGCCCGACCGCCGGACGTCCGGCGGCCCAGGGGCGACGCCCTGACGGCGACACCCGGCGACCGCCGTCGCGCGCGTCGCACCATCCGGCGTGTCGTCCGGCGTCCGGAGCGGGGACCGTACGGTGGCGCCATGAGGTTGCTCTCGGTCAACGTCGGTACCGTCCGACCCTCCTCACCCGGGGCCGCGCCGACGGGCATCGACAAGCGTCCCGTCGTCGGCCCGGTCGCCGTGACGGCCCCGGTGGCGCACGGGTCGGTCGCCCTCGACGGCGACGCGATCGCGGACGCCCGCCACCACGGCGGCGCCGACCAGGCGGTCTACGCCTACGCGCGCGAGGACCTCGACCGGTGGGGTCGCGACCTCGGTCGCGAGCTGCCGGCCGGGATCTTCGGCGAGAACCTGACGACGCTCGGGGTCGACGTCACGGGCGCCCTGATCGGTGAGCGGTGGAGGATCGGGCCCGACGTCGTGCTCGAGGTGTCGAGGCCGCGGATCCCGTGCGCGACGTTCGCGGCGCGCATGGGCGAGCGCGACTGGATCGGCCGGTTCACGGCGGCAGCGGTACCGGGCGCGTACCTGCGCGTGGTCAACCCGGGCACGACCCGGGCGGGTGATCGCATCGAGATCGTGCACCGCCCGGACCACGACGTGACGATCGCAGTGACGTTCCGGGCGATGACGCTCGAGCCGGACCTGTTGCCCCTGCTGCTGCACGTCGACTCCCTCCCGGAGTCGATCCGAGACCGCGCGCGCCGGCGGGTCCTCAGGACCGCGGGCGCGTCCGTCGTGGCGCCGACCGATGGCTGACGCGTCGGGAGGGCGGTGATGGGCGCCGCCGGCCCGGTCCTGGCCGTCGCCCTGCTGATCGGCGTGCTGGGCTTCGCCGTCGTGCGCCCGCGCGGGCTCCCGGAGGCCGTCGCCGCGGTCCCGGCGGCCGCCGTCGTCGTCGTGCTCGGGCTCGTGTCACCGCACGCGGCGTGGGCGGAGACCCGGACGCTGCTCCCCGTCGTCGCGTTCCTCGTCGCGGTCCTCGCCCTGTCGCACCTGTGCGACGCGGAGGGCCTGTTCGCCGCCGCGGGCGACCTCATGGCGCGGCTCTCCCGGGGGCGCCCGCAGCGGCTCCTCGGCGCGGTGTTCGCGGTCGCGTCCGTGGTCACGGCGGTCCTCAGCCTCGACGCGACCGTGGTGCTCCTGACCCCGGTGGTGTTCGCCACGGCCGCCCGCTCGGGCATGCGGCCCAAGCCGTTCGTGTACGCGTGCACGCACCTGGCCAACTCGGCGTCGCTGCTCCTGCCGGTCTCGAACCTGACCAACCTGCTCGCGTTCACCGCGAGCGGGCTGTCGTTCTCGCGCTTCGGGGCGCTGATGGCGTTGCCGTGGGTCGCGGTCGTCGCGGTCGAGTACGTGGTGCTGCGGCTGTTCTTCCGCACCGATCTCGGGGTCGCGCTGCCGTCGCGCGGTCGTGCCGCCCGAGCGCGGCAAGGCGCCCCCGGCACGACGCCGGTGTCCCGGCTGAGCGTGGCGCTCGTCGGCGCGACCCTCGTCGGCTTCGTCGTCGCGTCCGTGCTCGGGGTGCCGCCGGCGTGGGCGGCCGCCGCGGGGGCGACCGTCCTCGCCGGCCGCGCCCTGGCGCAGCGCCGGACGACGGCGCGCGCCCTGCTGGCTGCGGCGAACGTGCCGTTCGCGGTGTTCGTGCTCGGGCTCGGGGTGATCGTGGTGGCGGTCGTCCGCTCGGGGCTGGGTGGTGTGGTCGGCGGGTTCCTCCCGACGGGTTCGTCGTTCCTCGACCTCCTCGCGGTCGCCGGGGTGGCCGCGGTGGCCGCGAACCTCCTGAACAACCTGCCGGCCGTGCTGCTGCTGACGCCGTTGGCGCTCGCGGCGGGCGGGACGCCGGCGGTCCTGGCGGCGCTGATCGGGGTGAACGTCGGCCCCAACCTGACCTATGTCGGCTCGCTCGCGACGCTCCTGTGGCGGCGCGTGCTCCGTGACCACGGCGCGGACGCCGAGCTCGCGGAGTTCAGCGCGCTCGCGGCCTGGAGCGTCCCGACCGCACTGGTCGGCGGGGTGGGTGCACTCTGGGTGTCACTGGCGATGATCGGAGCGTGAGTCGCATGGACGTGCTGGTCTGGGTGACCGAGGCGACGTGGCCGGCGTGCGTCGAGGCGGTGCACGCGCACGTGCCGGCCGACGCGCGCGTCACGGTGCTGTACGTCGCGGACGACGACGTCGCCGGAGTCGCGTCGGGCGCGTTCGCGGGACTGCTCGGCCGGTCCGGTCAGGACCGAGCTCGCCGCGTGACCGAGCTCGCCGCGACCTCCGGTCAGGAGCTGCTCGAGGCCGTGGCCGCGGACCTCGACCGGCCTGCGACGACGGTGCAGCGGCATGGTCGGGTCGAGCGGGAGGTCGTGCAGGCCGTCGCGGACCTCGGGGCCGACCTGCTGATCCTCGCGCGGGACGGCGACCTGCGTCGCCTCGGTCCGCACAGTCTCGGCCCGGCGGCCCGGTTCGTCGTCGACCATGCGCCGTGTGCGACGTTGCTGGTGTGGCCGGGGTCGACCCCGGAGGTCGGCTCGATCCCGCCGCCCCCGCGGTGAGGCGCACCGCGTCTCACAGGTTGAGACATTGCCTCTCGTCTGACGAGGATGATCACCCGCGCCGGACCCTTTGGTCCCACACGCCGAGGACCAACCAGCCGTAATCTCCCGGCAAAGAGTGTGCCGTGGGGGCGCGTCGAACGATCGCCGCCCGGAGCAGGCGCACCCGCAGGACGCCCGAGGAGCAGCCGTGAGTCGATCTCTGGTCAGTGCCGCCGTGCCCGCCGACGTGACCCTGCCCGCGGAGGTGAGGGCCGCTCTCGACGCGTGCCGCACCGTCGTCGTGCCGGCCACGCGCGCCGAGCTCTACCAGCTCGCCCTCGGACCCGACGGCGGCCCGCGCTTCTCGGTCGACTACGACGTGCGCGGCACCACGGTCACCGAGGCGGACGTGGTCCGGTGCACCAACGGGATCGCCGTGAACTACCCCGAGGACTACATGCGGCGGCGCGACCCGGACTGCATGCGCATCGCGGACGACCTCCCGACCGACAAGCCCCGCTACCGGGACGTGTTCGGCACCGAGTTCGCACCGACCAGGGCGGAGACGCTCGAGTGGCTCTCCGAGCAGGAGCTCGTCGTCGTCCCGTTCAAGGCGGGCGGTCTGCGCTTCGGCTACCCGTCGCTCGCGATCTGCCCCCTCAACGCGGCGTTCTTCGCGCTCACGCTCGTGGACCTGCAGGGCTGGGTCACGTTCGACGAGCTCGGTCCGTTCACGGCGCGCTCGATCCTCTACGTCGCGCCGCCGTTCCGGCACACGCACTTCGGTGGGCGGCAGGTCGTGGTGCACGACCGCTCCTCGACGCTGCACGAGGTCTTCGCGTACAACCTGTACCCGGGGCCGAGTGCGAAGAAGGGCGTCTTCTCCGTCCTGCTGGACATCGGCGAGCAGGAGGGCTGGGTGACCGCCCACGCGTCCTCGGTCCGGGTGACGACCCCGTACGAGAACGAGACCGTGATCATGCACGAGGGTGCGTCGGGCGGCGGCAAGTCCGAGATGTGCCAGGAGCTGCGCCGTCAGGAGGACGGCCGCATCCTGCTGGGCACGAACGTGGTGACCCACGAGCCGTACTTCATCACGCTCGGCGAGACCAGCGCGCTCGCCCCGGTCACCGACGACATGACGCTGTGCCACGCGTCCCTGCAGGGTGGTGACGGCACGCTCGTGGTGGCCGACGCCGAGGACGGCTGGTTCGTCCGGGTGGACAACCTGACCGAGTACGGCGAGGACGTGCACTTCGAGCGCGCCTGCATCCACCCCGCCGAGCCGCTGGTGTTCTACAACATCCACGGCGTCCCGGACGCGACGGCACTCCCGTGGGAGCACACCCTCGACTCGAACGGGACCTCGTGCCCGAACCCCCGGGTCGTGATCCCGCGCCGCCTGATCCGTCACGTCCTGAACGAGCCCGAGGAGGTCGACGTGCGCACGTTCGGCGTCCGGATGCCGGCCTGCACGCGGTCGCAGCCGAGCTACGGGATCATGGGCATGACGCACATCGTGCCGCCCTCGCTCGCGTGGCTGTGGCGCCTGATCGCACCCCGCGGCGACAAGAACCCGTCGATCGGCGAGAGCAAGGACGCGACGGAGCGGCTCTCGCACGGCGGCATGGTGGCCGAGGGGGTGGGCTCCTACTGGCCATTCGCCACGGGCACCAAGGTCGCCGCCGCCAACCTGCTGCTCCGGCAGCTCGTCGAGGCGTACCGCACCCGGTACGTCCTGACGCCCAACCAGCACATCGGCGCCTACAAGGTGGGGTTCGCCGCCGAGTGGCTGACGCGGGAGTACCTCGCGCGTCGCGGCGGCGGCAAGATCCGCCCGGAGCGCCTGGCCCCCGCGCGCTGCGCGCTGTTCGGCTACACGTTCACCGAGATGAAGATCGACGGCCAGCTCCTGCGGCCGACCTTCCTGCGGCCCGAGCAGCAGTCGCAGGTGGGGGTCGAGGCCTACGACATCGGTGCCGGCATCCTCACGTCCTTCTTCAAGAGCGAGCTCGCGCAGTTCCTGACCGAGGACCTCGACCCGCTCGGTCGCCAGATCATCGAGGTGTGCCTGCGCGACGGCACGATCGACGACTACGTCGCGCTGACGCCCCTGGTCGGGTGAGCGCGCGGCGTCGCCGGCGAGCGGGGTCGTTCCGGGTCGACGGTCCGGCGGTCGTGGTGGTGCGAGCGACGTGCGGGTGTCGAGTGGCGTGCGGGTGTCGAGCGGCGTCCCCGCGCCCGCTCACCCGGCGGTCGACCCGCGAACCACGAGCTCGGGCACGAACACGCTCTTGCGGATCGGCACGGCGCCGTTCCGCCCGCGATGGTCCAGCAGCCGGACCGCCTCGCGTGCCATCGAGTCGACGGGTTGGTGCACCGAGGTGAGTCGCGGGACCGTCAACCGACCGAGGTCGGAGTCGTCGTAGCTGACGACCTTGACCGTGCCGGGGACGTCGACCTCGGCACCGCGCAGGACGGTGAGGAGAGAGACCGCGATCACGTCGGCGCCGCACACGATCGCGTCGGGGAGGTCGCCGGCCGCGAGCATGCGGCTCGCGGCCGCGCGTCCCCACTCGGCGGTGAACTCTCCCAGGAGCAGCCAGTGCTCGGGGACGTCGTCGCGCGCCGTCAGGTCCTGGAACGCGCGGAGCCGCTCGGCGGCGGTGCTGGTCGTCGGCCGGGCACCGATGTACGCGAAGGTCGTGCACCCGCGATCGCGGAGGTGCTCGATGCACTGCCGGACCCCGTCGGTGTTGTCACCACCCACGAAGTCGGTCCCCGCCGCCTCGGCGATGCGGTCGAACTGCACCACCGGGACCTCCTCGGCGGCGGCCCTGAGCGCGGGGACGGACTCCTCCGCGGAGACCGGGATGACGACGAGCCCATCGACCATGCGGTGCACGAGCAGGTCGATCCGGGCGGCCTCGGTCTCGACCGAGTCGCGCGAGTCGCACAGGATCAGCGACCGGTGGGAGTCGGCGAGCGCCTTCTCCACGGCCTCGACGGCGACCACGAAGTACGGGTTGCTGATCGACGGCACGACCATGCCGATCGTGTCGGTGCGCTGGGTCCGCAGTGCGCGCGCGAAGACGTTCGCGCTGTAGCCGAGGTCGGCGCTCGCCTTGAGGACGCGACGGACCAGCTCCGGGTTCACGGTCGGGTGACCCGACATGGCACGGGACGCCGTGGCCGGAGAGACTCCCGCGACGGCCGCGACGTCGCGCATCGTGACCTTGCGGCCCATCAGGCGCCCCCTCGCTCCGGCAGCAGGTTCCATGAGAAATCCATTCCCTGGAAGCGCACTCTAGCGCCCGAGCTCGACCTTGGGAACACCGCGTGTCACAGCCGTGCCCGTGCTGTGACCGGCGTCGCGACCGCGGCTGTCCCGGAGCGTCGAGCCCGCCTGAGCCCCTCGCGGCCCACCGAATCGGGACATTCCGTGATCAGATCGCAACCTTGACGGCGGCCGTTCGGTGGGCGTGAAGCCTTGACAGTCCCGGCAGGGACAGTCTTTGATCCGAGGAGAGCGAGAAATCGATTCCTCGCAGACCCTCGAGCAAGGTGCGGCAATGACGCCAGAGCACGTCGACGTGGCTGTGGTCGGCAGCGTGAACATCGATCTCGTCGCCTCGGTGGCGCGGCTGCCGATGCCCGGCGAGACCGTGCCCGCCGTCGCCTACGACCAGTTCCTCGGGGGCAAGGGCAGCAACCAGGCGATCGCGGCCGCTCGGCTCGGCCGGTCGGTCGCGTTCGTCGGCCTCATCGGGGACGACCGCGAAGGTGCGTCGGTCCGCACGATGCTCCGGGCCGAGCACGTCGACGTGGCCTACCTCGGCACCGAGCCGGGTGTCCCGACGGGTCGCGCGATCGTCCTGGTCGACGCCGCCGCCGAGAACTCGATCGTCGTCGTCAGCGGTGCGAACGGACTGCTCTCGCCGCGGCACATCGCGGCCGCCGCCGACCTCCTGGCGCGAGCGTCCGTCGTCGTGTCGCAGCTCGAGATCCGCATGGAGACGGTCGTCGCCGCTGCGCAGGCGGCCGCCGGCACGTTCGTCCTCAACCCCGCCCCGGCCCAGCCGCTCGGTGCCGACCTGCTCGCGCTCGTCGACGTGCTCGTCGTGAACGAGATCGAGTACGAGGTCGTCACCGGCCACCCGCTGCCCGAGGACCTCGCCCAGGTGGCACGGGAGCTCGCGGCCCTCGCCCTGCCGGGCTCCGTCGTGGTGACGATCGGGTCGCGAGGCGCACTGGTGTGGGAGGGCGCCGGCGTCACGCACGTCCCGGCGCCGGTCGTCTCCGTGGTGGACACGACGGGCGCGGGCGACACGTTCATCGGTGCCCTCGCCGACGCCCTCAGCCGCGACGAGGCGCTCCTGCCCGCTGCCCGCTGGGCGGTGCACGCCGCAGCGGTATCGGTCGGCGCCCTGGGTGCGACGACCGGGATGCCCGGCCCGGCCGAGGTGCTCGCCTCCGTCGGGCGCAGCGCCGACGCGGTGCCGGCCGTCCTTCCGGGCGGCCGCGACCGAGCGGAGGAGGCGGGCGCCCACCACGGATGACCGGACGTCACACGCAGTCCCCCAGATGGTTCACCTGCAAAGGAGCAGAGGAATGAAGAAGCGAATTGTCAGCGGCCTGGCGGTGGCCACCGTGGCCGCGCTCGGCCTCACGGCGTGCAGCGGCGGCAGCACCCCCGCGGCGTCGTCCAGCGGCGGGGCGGCAGGTTCCGCAGGCAGCAGCACGACCCACCCCTCGGTCGCCAACGTCATCAACGGCGCCCTCGGCGACCAGGGCTTCTTCGACGACGCGGCGCGCGGGATCGCCGCTCTCAAGGCGGCCGGGAGCAACACGCTCAACATCCAGGCCGACGCGAACAACCCCGCGCAGTGGAAGGCGAACCTCGAGTCCGCCTCGGACGGCAAGTGGGACATCGTCATCACGGGCACGTCCCAGATGGTCGACATCCTCAACGCCACCGCGCCGAAGTACCCGAAGCAGAAGTACGTGATCTACGACTCCGTCGTCACCCAGCCGAACGTCGCCTCGATCGTGTACAAGCAGAACGAGGGTTCGTTCCTCGCCGGCGTCCTCGCGGCCGAGGCCACCACGAACACGAGCGACTTCCCGCTCGCGGCCGGCACGAAGAAGGTCGGCCTGGTCGGCGGCATGGACATCCCGGTGATCAACGACTTCGTCGACGGCTTCAAGAGCGGCGTCGCCGCGGTCGACCCGTCGATCCAGGTCCTGGTCTCCTACGTCGGGAACTTCACCGACTCGAACAAGGGGTTCGACCAGGCGACGGCGATGTACAAGCAGGGTGCTGACGTCGTGTTCCAGGTCGCCGGAGGCGCCGGCATCGGGGTGCTCAAGGCCGCGTCGGAGTCGAAGAAGTACGCGATCGGCGTGGACTCCAACCAGAACGCCCTCGACCCCGGCTACGTGCTCGCCTCGATGGAGAAGAACATCGGGGTCTCGCTCGAGGCCGCGGTGAACGACTTCGCCGCCGGCAAGCTCGCCTTCGGCAAGACGACGTACTACGGGTTGGCGAACGACGGCGTGAAGCTCGACTTCGCGAACAACAACAACCTCGTCCCGCAGAAGATCCAGGACGACATCAAGGCGTACGCCCAGAAGGTCGTCGACGGGCAGATCACGGTCCCCACCGCGCTCTGACGCCGTTCGTGGCTGCCGCCGGTCCCCCCCAGACCGGCGGCAGCCACTCACCCCCCTCGCGCACGTCCGTCGGTCCGCACGACCACAGAGAGACGCCACCATGGCCACACCCCTGCTCGAGCTCCGGAACATCACCAAGGCCTTCGGCCCCAAGGTCGCGAACGACGACATCTCGTTGTCGGTCCTGCCCGGACGCATCCACGCCCTCGTCGGCGAGAACGGCGCGGGCAAGACGACGCTCATGACGATGATCGCCGGCACGGCGGCCCCGGACTCCGGATCCATCGTGTTCGACGGTGCCGTGGTCGAGATCACCAACCCGCAGAGGGCGTCCGCCCTCGGCATCGGCATGGTCCACCAGCACTTCAAGCTCGTGCCGTCCCTGACCGTCGCCGCGAACGTGTTCCTCGGCCGTGAGCTGCGGACACCCCGCGGCACGCTCGACACGGCGAGCATGGAGCGGCAGGTCACCGAGCTCAGTCAGCGGTTCGGCCTGGTCATCGACCCGCGCGCGAAGGTCTCGTCCCTGTCCGTCGGGCTGCGCCAGCGCGTCGAGGTGCTCAAAGCCCTCAGCCACGACACGCGGCTGCTCATCCTCGACGAGCCGACCGCGGTGCTCACCCCGGGCGAGATCGACGAGCTGTTCATCGTCATGCGGTCCCTCGCCGAGAAGGGGTGCGCGGTCGTGTTCATCTCGCACAAGCTCGGCGAGGTCCTCGAGATCGCCGACACGATCACCGTCATCCGGGACGGGCGCACGATCGACACCCTTCCGAACATCGGGCTGTCCCAGGCGGACATCGCCCAGATGATGGTCGGCCGCGAGGTGCTGCTCCGGATCACCCACACGCCTCCGCACCCGGGAGGACCCGTCCTCGGCATCGACGGGCTCACCGTGGTCGACGACCGTGGTGTGACGGTCCTCGACCACCTGAGCCTCTCGGTCCGCTCGGGTGAGATCGTCGGGATCGCCGGCGTCGAGGGCAACGGTCAGTCCGAGCTCGCGGCGGCGGTCGCCGGCATGCAGCGGGTCGACGGCGGCACGGTCACCCTCGCCGGGCGTGACATCACCACCGCCAGCGTCGCCGAGCGGCGCGGTGCGGGGCTCGCGTACATCCCGGAGGACCGCGAGGCCGTCGGCTCCGGCCCGGGCCTCTCCGTGGCCGAGAACATCATCCCGACGCACCTCACGCCGCCCGTCGCACGCCACGGCTGGGTCAGCTCGCGCGGGGCGCAGGGCTTCGCCCGCGAGCTGATCGCCCGCTTCGACGTCCGGGGCGCCACGACCGCGACCCCGATCGGCACGCTCTCGGGCGGGAACGTCCAGAAGGTCATCATCGCCCGCGAGTTCGCGAGCGACCCCGAGCTGCTCATGGTGAGCCAGCCGACGCGCGGCGTCGACGTCGGGGCGATGGAGTTCGTCCACAACGCGATCGTCGCGCGCCGTGACCAGGGCGCGGGCGTCCTGCTGCTGTCGGCCGACCTCAACGAGGTCATGTCGCTCTCGGACCGCCTGCTGGTGATGTACCGCGGCGAGATCATCGCCGAGTTCACCCAGGAGAGCATGAGTGAGGCCGCGGTCGGCCTCGCGATGGCGGGCGTCCGACCGAGCGCCGAGGAGGTCCGCGCCGCGGAGGAACGGCGCGCGGAGGCGGCGGCGCGCGTCCACACGTCCGAGGGCGCGGCGACCGCGGTCGCAGCACCGGCGACCGACGCGGGCCCCGGGATGCCTCCCACCGCCGCGTCTCCCACCGACACGTCGCCCACCGACACGTCGCCTGCTGCCGCACCCGCCACGACCGCGCGCACCCGCCGTCGCGACGCCGCGCCCGCCGGCTCCGTCACCGCAGCGACGCCCGGCGCCGCGGGTGGCGAGACGGTCGCGGACCGGCTGCGGCGCGCGGGCTCTGCCGCGCTCCGCGGATCGATCGCCCCGGTCGCCGCGGTCGTGATCGCGCTGGTCGTCGGTGCGGGGATCATCCTCGCCCTCGGCCAGGACCCGCTGACCGCGTACCAGCAGCTGTTCTTCTCGAACTTCCAGAGCCCGCAAGGGATCGGCGCGCTGGTCGCGCAGTTCATCCCGCTCGCCGTGCTGTCGGCGGCCGTGATCATCTCGTTCCGCGCGGGCTTCTTCAACATCGGCGGCGAGGGCCAGCTGTACGTCGGGGCGTTCGCAGGCGCCTGGGTCGGCTTCACCTTCACGTCGCTGCCCGGCCCCGTCGCGACGGTCCTGGCGCTCGTCGTCGGGATGATCGGCGGGATGCTCTGGGGGATGATCCCGGGCGCCCTGCTCGCGTACTGGCGGGTCGACATCATCGTCACCACGTTGATGATGAGCACGATCGCGACCCTGCTGACCGCGTACCTCGTCACGGGTCCGTTCCAGGACCCGACGGCTGGGCTCGCGGCCTCGAAGAAGATCGCCCCCGACGCCCTGTTCACGATGTTCAACCCGGAGTACGGGGTCGGGATGGACCTCGTCGTGGCCCTGATCGCGGTCGTGGCCCTCGGCCTCGTCCTCACCCGGTCCGTCTGGGGCCTCAAGGTCCGCCAGCTCGGCGAGCTCAACCGGTTCGCGGAGTACACCGGGGTCAGCCCCAAGAAGATGAGCATCCAGGTGATGGCGCTGTCGGGTGCCGTGTCCGGCCTCGCCGGGGCGATCTTCGTCCTCGGCCCCAACGGGGGTCGGTTCCTCCAGACCTTCTCGCCCGGGTACGGGTTCCTCGGGATCACGGTCGCCCTGCTCGCGCGGCTCAACCCGTGGGCGGCGATCGTCGCTGCCGCGTTCTACGCCAACATGATGGCCGGGTCCAACTCGATGCAGATCTACGCCTCGGTGCCGTTCCCCCTGGTCAACGTGCTGCAGGGCATCATCATCCTGCTCATCACCGCGGTGTTCGTGATCGACCGTCGCACCCGCCAGCGCGTGCTCACGATGCTGCACCTGCGGCGTCCGGCAGCGGTCGCCGCGACCGCCGGCACCGCGGCCGACGTCTCGCTCGCATCTCGGGGCGACGTCCCGGCCGCCACCGCGCGCCGCGCCGACACCCGTGACCGCCGGGCAGGGTCGGCCGTCGCCCCGCCACCCGGGGGCCCGGCCGTCTCCGAGCTGACCATCGAGACCACAGGAGAGGCGCGATGAACGTCCTGGAGCAGATCTTCTCCGCGGCGACGCTGTTCGTCGTCCTCATGAAGGTGGCGCCGTTGCTGCTCGCCGCCCTCGGCGGTGCCTTCACCCAGCAGGGCAACATCCTCAACATCGGCCTCGAGGGCATGATGCTGATCGGCGCGTTCGCGTCGATCGCGGTCGGATCGGCGGTCAAGAACCCGTGGGTCGGCGTGCTCGCCGCGATCGCCGCGGGCCTCGTCCTGTCGTTGATCTACGCGCTCGCGACGTTGTGGCTCAAGGCCGACTTCATCGTCGTCGGCATCGGGGTGAACCTCCTCGCCGCCGGGCTCTCGGTGTTCCTGCTGCAGGTGATCTACGGGAACCCGGGGACCACCCCGTCCACGTCGAACATCACCCTGCCGCGCGTGCCGCTCGGCCCGCTCGCGCACATCCCGGTGATCGGTCCCGCGGTCAACGACCAGACCGCGCTCGTGTGGTTCGCGTTCCTGTGCGTGCCGCTGGCCTCCCTGGTCCTGTACCGCACGCGGTACGGCGTCCACCTGCGGGCGGTCGGCGAGGACGAGGCGGCGGCGGAGGCGGCCGGCATCGCCGTGACCCGGGTGAAGGCCCAGAGCATCCTCATCTCCGGCGTGCTGTGCGGCGTCGCCGGTGCGCAGCTCGCGATGGCGACGCTCGGCAGCTTCACGGCGGGGATGACCTCCGGGCGCGGGTTCATCGCCGTCGCGGCGCTGACCTTCGGACTCGCGAAGCCCGTGCGGACGATGGTCGCGGCCTTCATCTTCGGGGCGGCCGACGCCGTCGCCGACCAGCTCGGCATCGCCGGGTTCAACTCGAACCTCGCGCTCATGACCCCCTACGTCATCACGATCGTCGCCCTGGTGATCGCCGGCATCCAGTTCCGCCGGATCCGCACCGCACGAGCAGCCGTGGTGCCGGCACCGCAGACCGCCTGACCCCACCCACCATGGCCGGTCCACGCACGTCGTGGGCGTACTGCCCCGTTCGACGAAGGAGTCCCTCAGCCATGACAGAACGCCTCATCCTCGACTGCGACCCGGGTCACGACGACGCGCTCGCGATGATCCTCGCCGCGGGCGACCCGCGGGTCGAGCTGCTCGCGGTCACGACGTGCGCCGGCAACCAGACGATCGAGAAGGTGACCCGGAACGCGCTCGCGGTGTGCGCGATCGCCGGCATCGACGTCCCGGTCGCGGCCGGCGCGGCCGGACCGATGGTCCGCCCGCAGATGGTCGCTCCGGACATCCACGGCGAGTCCGGGCTCGACGGACCCGTGCTGCCCGAGCCGACGCGCGAGCTCGACCCACGGCACGCGATCGACCTGATCATCGACCTGGTGATGTCGAACGATCCGGGCACGATCACCCTCGTACCGACGGGGCCGCTCACGAACATCGCGCTCGCGATGGGCAAGGAGCCGCGGATCGTCGAGCGCGTCAAGCGCGTCGTGCTGATGGGCGGCGCGTACACGCGGGGGAACCGCACGCCGGCGGCCGAGTTCAACATCATCGCCGACCCGGAGGCCGCGCAGGCGGTGTTCGGCGCGTCGTGGCCCGTCACGATGGTCGGTCTGGACCTCACGCACCAGGCCACCGCCGACGCGGACGTCGTCGCCCGGATCGCCGAGATCGACTCGCCGCTGTCCCGGTTCGTGGTGGACGTCCTGCGGTTCTTCGGCTCGACGTACCTTGCCCGCCAGGGGTTCCCGGCGCCCCCGGTGCACGACCTGTGCTGCGTCGCCAAGCTCTGCGACGCGGAGGTGTTCACGACGCGCGAGGCGTTCGTCGCGGTCGAGCTGACGGGGACCTGGACCACAGGGATGACGGTCACCGACTTCGGCGACCTGCTCGGCCGGCCCCACAACACCGACGTCGCGATCCAGCTCGACAAGCCGAGGCTGTGGGACATGACCGTCGACGCGATCGCCACGCTCTCGGCCCGTTCGGCGGTGCGGTCGTGACCGACCTCATCCTCGACTGCGACACCGGCATCGACGACTCGCTCGCGATCCTGTACGGCGCCGGCAACGGGGCGCACTACGTCGCGTGCACGGTCACGCACGGGAACGTGCCGGTGCACGTCGGCGCCCGCAACACGCTGACGATCCTCGACCGCGCCGGGCTCCCGGACGTCCCCGTGCACCAGGGCGCCGCCCGCCCGATGGCGCAGCCGCTCATGACGGCGGAGTGGGTGCACGGTCAGGACGGTCTCGGGGACACCGGTCTGACGCCGTCACCGCGCACACCCGCAGGGACGCTGGCCGCGGCGGAGATCGTGCGGCTCGCCCGCGAACGTCCCGGCGAGCTGACGCTGGTCGCGGTCGGGCCGCTGACGAACCTCGGGATCGCGCTGCTGCTCGAGCCGCGGCTGCCTGAGCTCGTGCGGCGCGTCGTGATCATGGGCGGCGCCGCCGGTGTGCCCGGCAACGCGTCGGAGACCGGCGAGGCGAACGTGTGGCACGACCCCGAGGCCGCGCAGCTCGTGGTCGACGCACCGTGGGACGTGGTGCTCGTCGGGCTCGAGATCACCATGACGACGCAGCTCTCGCCGGCGTCGGTGGCGCGGATCGAGGCGTCCGAGGACCCGCGCGCCCAGCTCGTGTGGCGGCTGATCCAGCACTACCTGGACGTGTACGAGCCGATCCTCGGCGAGCGGACGTGCGTGCTGCACGACCCGCTCGCGATGGCGCTCGCCCTCGACCCGGAGCTCGCCACGTACCGGCTCGTCCGCGCCGGCGTCGAGCTGCGCGGTGAGCGGACCCGAGGCCAGCTCGTCGCGGACCTGCGAGGCTTCGACCCGGCGCCGACGGACCCGCGGGAGCCGGGTGTGATCAGGATCGTCGCGACGCTCGACACCGCGGAGTTCCACGAGCGGTTCCTGCGCGCCCTGGGGGCCTGAGCGATGGGCACGCCGGGGCTGCCCGTGGTGATCGACACCGATCCGGGGATCGACGACGCGATCGCGCTGATGCTCGCGCTCTCCGGACCGGAGCTCGACGTCCGTGCGGTGACGACGGTCGGTGGGAACGCCGGTCTCGAACGGACGACCGAGAACGCGCTGCGCCTGCTGCACCTGCTCGGGCGGGACGACGTCCCGGTCGGCGCGGGCGCGGACCAGCCGCTCGTCCGGCGCGACTCGCTGCCGGCCGAGAGCATCCACGGCACGGACGGCCTCGGCGGGATCCGGCTCGATCCGGCCCCGCGCGGCGCCGACCGCCGGACCGCCGTCGAGCTCGTCCGGGACGTCGTCGAGGCGTCGGCCGAGCCGGTGACGCTGATCGCGCTCGGACCGCTGACGAACGTCGCCGCACTGCTCGCCGCGTCGCCGGGCGTCGCGGCACGGCTCGGGGGGATCGTCATGATGGGCGGCGGCGCGCGGGTGCTCGGCAACATGACGCCGACGGCCGAGTTCAACGTCTGGTACGACCCGGAGGCCGCCTCCCGGGTGCTTGCCTCGGGCGTGCCGGTGACGATGGTCGGCCTCGACGTGACCCGGCGGGCGCGGACGGTCCCCGCCGACTGGGCGGCCCTGCACGGCGGTGGTCCGGTCGCCCGGGCGGTCCTCGGGATGGTCGAGTTCTACACCGGTTTCTATCGCGCGACGTCGGGGACGGACGCCATCGCCCAGCACGACGCGCTCGCGGTCGCCTCCGTGATGCGGCCCGGTCTTCTCACGACGCGCCGGCTGCACGTGGACGTCGAGTGCGCGGGGTCGCTGACACGCGGGATGACGGTCGTCGACCTCGACGGGGTCGGCGCCGGCGACGCACGGACCGAGGTCGCCCTCGACGTCGACGACCGGGCGTTCGCCGAGCTCCTCGTCGAGCGCGTGGTGGGGCTCGACGCACGGACACGGGCCGGCGCGGGCTGAGCCTCTCGACGAGCCCGCCGCGCACCCGGTCCGCCGCGCACCCGACGGGCCCGGCACCCGACGGGCCCGGCACCCGACGGGCCCGGCACCCGACCGGCCCGGCACCCGACCGGCTCGGCAGCCGACCGGCTCGGCAGCCGACCGGCCCGCAGCGACCCGGCCACCCCGCACCGACGAAGGAAGGATTCCGATGCCTCTCAAGATGGTCCTGGACTGCGACACCGGGGTCGACGACACCCTCGCGATCCTCTACGCCGCCCTGCACCCGTCGGTCGACCTCCTCGCGGTCGGGTCGGTGTGGGGCAACGTCGACATCGCGACGGCCACCCGCAACTGCCTGCACACGGTCCACCTGGCCGGGCACCCGGAGATCCCGGTGGCCCGCGGGGCGGCCGGTCCCCTCATCGGAACCCCACCCGTGTACGCGTACCACGTGCACGGCGACGACGGTCAGGGCAACGCCGGCACGGGACGCGTGGTGGGGAGCGAGGCGACGGAGACGGCTGCGGAGCAGATCGTCCGGCTGGCCCGCGCCCACCCGGGTGAGGTCGAGCTCGTCGCCGTGGGTCCGCTCACCAACCTCGCCCTCGCGCTCGGCCTGTGCCCCGAGCTGCCGCAGCTCGTGCACGGCGTGACGATCATGGGCGGTGCCGCGCTCGCGCCGGGCAACGTCACCGAGGTCGCCGAGGCCAACATCTGGTGCGATCCCGAGGCCGCGGCAACCGTCTTCCACGCTCCGTGGCCGCTCACGATGGTCGGCCTCGACGTGACGATGCGCACGACCCTCGACGACGGTCACCGGGCACGGCTCGACGCCGGCGGCTCGATCGGCCGGTACGTGTCGGGGATCCTCGACCACTACCTCGACTACTTCGCCGCGGCGTCGTTCGGTGAGCGGCGTAGCTGCCTGCACGACGCCCTCGCGGTGGCGGTCGCGGCCGGGACGCTCGTGCCCACGACCGCGCCGACGGTCCGCGCCTTCGTCGTGGTCGGTGACGGGCCGACGCGCGGGCAGACCGTCTGCGACCTGCGCGGCATGTACATGGGCTTCCCGGCGCAGGAGGGCGCTCGCTGCCGGGTCGTGCTCGAGACCGACCCGCGCTTCGCCGACGAGGTGGTCGACCTCATCGCGCACGCCGGGGACGCGGCGATCCCGCTGGACAGGGCTCCGAGCAGGCCGAGCGACCCGCCGGGGCATCGCACGGACCTGGGCACCGAGAGCACCGAGAGCACGGAGAGCACCGAGAGCACCGAGAGCACCGAGAGCACGGAGGACAGGTCATGATCGATCTCACCGGACAGGTGGCCCTGGTCACCGGGGCCGCGCGCGGCATCGGACGGGCGACGGCGATCGCGCTCGCGGAGGCGGGAGCGGCGGTGGTCGTGACCGACCTCTCCCGTCAGGTCGACGGCCTCACCTACAGCACCGCGACCGGCGACGACCTCGCGGCGACCGTCGCAGCGGTCGAGGCGGCGGGTGGCCGGGCACGTGCGGCCGTGGTCGACGTCCGCGATCACGACGCGCTGCTCGCCGCGGTCGCCCTGGCCGAGAGCGAGCTCGGCGGTCTCGACGTCGTCGTCGCGAACGCGGGGGTCGCGAGCTGGCCGGTCTCGACCTGGCAGGCGACGCCCGAGCAGTGGCAGACGATGATCGACGTCGTCCTGACGGGAACGTGGAACACGTGCCGCGCGGCGATCCCGGCGATCCTGCGGACGGGTCGCGGAGGGTCGATCGTGATGGTCGGCTCGACCGCTGCGGTCAAGCCGTTGCCGACCATCGGTCACTACGCCGCGGCCAAGAACGGGTTGATCGGGCTGCTCAAGAGCCTCGCGCTCGAGCTCGCCGGGGACAGCATCCGCGTCAACGCCGTGCACCCCGGTGGCACCGGTACCGAGATGACCGAGAACCCTGCGGCGGAGCACTGGCAGGCGACCGCCCGCGGTGTCGCCGGTGCTCTCGCGCTGCCGATGCCGATCCACCGGATGGAGCCGGTCGACGTCGCGCTCGCGGTGCGGTGGCTGTGCTCGTCCGAGGCCCGCTACATCACCGGCGCGCAGCTCGTGCTCGACGCGGGGGCAACCCTGCAGTGATGCGGCACGAGCGGCACGAGCAGCAGGGTTCTCGCGGTCACCGTGAGCAGGCGGAGCAGCACGAGCACGATCAGCACGTCCGAGCAAGCACGAGGAGAACACCCATGAGGAGCACCCCGGTCGTCCTGTCCGACGCGGTGGCCGACGCGCTGACGCACGGGCGGCCCGTCGTCGCGCTGGAGTCGACGATCATCTCGCACGGGTTCCCGCGACCGCGCAACCTCGAGGCGGCACGGCAGTTCGAGGCCGTGCTCGTCGACGCGGGCGTGGTCCCGGCGACGATCGCCCTGGTGGACGGTGTGCCGCACGTCGGGCTCGACGACGCCCAGCTCCGGCGGATCGCCGAGGATCCCGGCGTCGTCAAGGTGTCGAGCCGCGACCTCGCCGTCGCGCGCGTGCAGAAGGTCACCGGCGCGACGACGGTCGCCGCGACCGCCCTGCTCGCCCACCTGGCCGGGATCCGGGTGTTCTCGACCGGCGGGCTGGGTGGCGTCCACCGCGGTGCGTCCCTCTCCTTCGACGAGTCCGCGGACCTCGCGATGCTCTCGAGGACCCCGATCACGGTGGTCTCGGCCGGCGTCAAGTCGATCCTCGACATCCACGCGACGCTCGAGCGCCTCGAGACGCTCGGCGTGACCGTGGTCGGGTACCGCACCTCGCGCTACCCGGCGTTCTACCTGACCGACTCCGGGTACGACATCGACTGGCGGGTGGAGACGCCGGAGGAGATCGCGTCGGTCATGGCGGCCCAGGACGACCTGGCCCTCGACCGCGCCGTCCTGGTGGCGAACCCGCTCCCGGTCGACCAGCAGCTCGACCCCGACCTCCACGGCCGGGTGCTGCGCGACGCGCTCGCGGCCGCGGACCGGCAGGGCGTCACGGGCAAGGACGTCACGCCGTTCCTGCTCGCCTACCTCCAGGAGCACACGCACGGGGCGAGCCTCGAGGTCAACATCGCGATCGCGGTCAACAACATCGCTCTCGGGGGTCGGATCGCGAGGGCCTGGGCCGCTCGTCGCCGCGGCTCGCATGACTGACCTCGCGGGTGCGGACCCGCCGGGCGACGCCGCGCCGCGGGTGCTCGTGGTCGGCGACGTCATCAACGACGTCGTGGTGCGCCCGCTGTCGGTGGTGACCGCGGACTCGGACACCCGTGCCGAGATCGTCCGTCGCCCGGGCGGGTCGGCCGCGAACCTCGCGTGCTGGCTGGCGAGTCTGGGGACCCCGGTGTGCTTCGTCGGTCGGGTCGGTCGCGCGGATCACGCGTACCACCGCGACCACCTGACGAGCTTCGGGGTCGAGGCGCTCCTCGCCGGCGACGCGGACCGCGAGACGGGAACGATCGTGATCGTCGTCGACACGGATGGCGCCCGGACGATGTTCACCGATCGCGGGGCGAACCTCGGCCTGACCCTGCGCGACGTCCCGGTCCGTCAGCTCGCCCGCGCGTCCGTCCTCCACCTGACCGGGTACTCGTACTTCGAGGACGGGGTACGGGCGACGGCGCTGGAGCTCGATCGTCGCGCTCGCGAACGGGGAGCGACCGTGTCGATCGATCCGAGCTCGGTCGCGTTCCTCGAGGAGGTCGGCCCGGAGCAGTTCCTCGCGTGGACCTCAGGGGCGCGGCTCTGCTTCCCGAACCGGGACGAGGCCGCGGTCCTGTCCGGGACGACGGACCCGATCGAGGGCGCCGCACGGTTGACCCGCCACTACGCGACGGTGGTCGTGACGCTGGACGGCGACGGCGCCGTCGTCGCCGAGCGTGGCCGCCCACCGGTGACGGTTCCGGCGCAGCGGGTCCGGCCCCTCGACACGACGGGAGCCGGCGACGCGTTCTGCGCGGGGTTCCTCGACAGCTGGCTGCGCCGGGCCGACCCCGTGGCCGCGGCCGCCGCGGGCGCGCGGGTCGCCCGCGCCGCCGTCGTCCGGCTCGGCGGGGGTCCGCCTACGCCGGTGCCGTCCCGATCGTCGACACCCAGGAGCTCGCCATGACCCAGCCCATGATCATCGACACCGACACCGCGTCCGACGACGCGGTCGCCCTCGTCCTTGCGCTCCGGGACCCCCGCGTCGACGTCCGTGCGATCACCGTCGTCTCCGGGAACGTCCCGGTGGCGATGGGGGTGCAGAACGCGCTCTACACCCGTGACCTCTGCGGCGCGACGGTGCCGGTGCACGTGGGCGCCGACCGCCCCCTGCTGCGGGAGCACGTCTTCGCCCATGACGTGCACGGCGCCGACGGCATGGGCGACGTCGGGCTGCCCCTGACGGGACGGGTGCCGGCGGCGGGGCACGCCGTCGACGTCCTGATCGACGAGGCGCGGCGGCATCCCGGCGAGCTCACCCTGGTGACCCTCGGACCCTTGACCAACCTGGCGCTGGCACTCCGGAAGGCGCCGGACCTGGCTGGGCTGTACCGCCGCGTCGTCATGATGGCCGGCACCGCGGACGGCTCGGGCAACGTGACGCCCGCGGCCGAGTTCAACGTGTACGTGGACCCTGAGGCCGCGGACATCGTGTTCCGGTCCGGCATGCCGCTCGAGATGGTCGGCTGGGACGTCTCGCGCAACGACGCGACCCTGTCTCCGGCCGACGCCGACGCGTTGGCGGCGGTGGGGCCGCTGGGCGAGTTCTGCACCCGCATCCAGCGCCGGCTCGTCGAGTTCTGCCGCACGGTCACGCAGCTCGAGGGCTTCGACCTGCCCGACCCGGTGACGATGGCGGTCGCGATCGACCCGGACCTCGTCACCCGGGCCGAGGACCGGTACGTGGCGGTGGAGACCGCGGGCGTGCACACCGTCGGGATGACCGTGGTCGACCACCTCGGGGTGACCGGCCGGGCGCCGACGGTCCGCGTCGTGCGCGCCGTCGATCGCGGTCGGTTCCTCGCGATGCTGCGCACCGCCTGCACGGGCTGAGGCCCTGCCTCTCGCGGCAGCGCGTGTGCCGACCGGGCCGCGCGGCGGCTGCGGTGCGCTCACGCCTGCCCGCCCGCTCCCGCGCGCACACAGACGTATACCCATCAAGCCTGGGAAAAGCCTGGAAATTAGCCTCCGAACTTGCTGGGAATCGTCTCGCACCGTTTCCGGACGTGCGCATTCCTGTGTCCTTGGTCCCGTTTATTACCGGCGCGGACCGGGGTATCTTGATGGCGACGTAGTTCGCGCGACTGGGAAAGAGGTCGGTCATGCTGTTGTGGCAGGACGAAGCGATTAGTTCTGGCAGTTATGTCCCCTGGGGCTGGCTCTCGATATCCGTGCCGAACCTGATCGTCATCATCGTGATGATCGTGCTGTTCGTGCTCGCGATCACCCTGCCGTTCCCCAAGGAGCGGCGCAACCCGCGGAGACACTCGTGAGCGGGGCGCCCACCGTCGACGACGAGCCGGCGTCGAGCTGGATCGGCAAGGTCAGGAACCGCCTCGAGCGCGACCTCCCCTATGACAAGGTCCTGCCGGAGACCCAGCCGGCGTACGTCGCGTCATGGATCTACGTCTTCGGGGTCCTGACCCTCGCAGCACTCGTCATGATCGTGGCCTCCGGCACGGTCCTCGCGTTCGAAGGGCCCTCCTGGTACCACATCTCGAAGGTCGGGAAGTTCTTCAACAGCCTGCACTTCTGGGCCGTCCAGCTGTTCTTCCTCTTCATGGTCATCCACCTGCTCGGGAAGTTCTGGATGGCGGCCTGGCGCGGCAACCGCGCACGGACCTGGATCACCGGGATGATCGCGCTGATCGTCTCGATCGGTGCGGCGCTCACGGGCTACGTGATCCAGACGAACTTCGACTCGCAGTGGATCGCGTTCGAGGCCAAGGACGGTCTCAACGCGGTCGGGATCGGCGCCTGGTTCAACGTCGCGAACCTCGGCCAGAACCTCCTCATGCACGTCTTCCTGATGCCGGCGATCCTGGCCGTCCTGGTCATCGTCCACGTGGTGCTCGTCCGGCTGCACGGAGTCGTGCCGCCGATGGACGCCGCCGAGGTCGAGGCCGCCGGCGGCGCCGTGCACGCCTCTGCCACCACCGAGACGACGGAGGCCCGCTGATGTCCACGTCGGCACGTCAGAAGCAGATCGAGCGCGAGCACTGGACCGGACCCGTCCGGCACTACGACATCCTCAAGGAGGGCACGATCGCCCTCGCGGTCGTCGTGGTCCTCACCTTCGTGCTCGCGGGGATCTTCAGCTCTCCGGACGACCCCGCGCTCACGCTCAAGGGCTGGGCCAAGACGGCCCCGGACAACCTGTACGCGGTCACGGTCTCCGAGCTCGCCGGCACCTCCGACTCGGCGAGCTACGGACCGCCGTACAACAACGGTGGTGACGGGGTCGCCCTCGGCCCGCTCACGCCGCAGAAGTGGATGGGCGTCCACCAGCCGGTCGACCCGGCCAACGACTTCGTCGTGACCCCGCTCGAGTCCCAGCAGCAGCCGTCGGACGTCGCCTCGGCACTGAGCCAGTGGAAGTCGGCGAGCGCGGACCAGCAGTCGAAGTGGGCGACCGCCTACGACACCGCGCTCAACGACCCCAACGGTGCCAACGGGGACGCCTCGAAGGTGCCCACCGGCGACTACGGACCCGTGCCGACCATGGCGAACGGGCTCGTCGCGATGGCCTCCTCGGGGGCGCTCGACGGCATCCTCGCGGCGCCCGGACAGTTCTACAACACGAACACCACCAAGCAGATCCTCTTCCTCGGGGACGGCTCCTACCTGGACGACGCCGCGACAGCGGCCCATCTCCAGGGAAATGAGTGGGGAATGATGAACGAGACCGGCAGCTTCCCCGGGCAGGAATGGCTGCAGCCATTCTCGTTCTGGTACCAGCTCCCGATCTTCAACAGCGACGCGACGACGGGAATTGCCGCGACATTGACGGCAAATGCTGACATCTACATCTTCGCGATCATCGCGATCATGATGCTCGTGCTGATCCTGCTGCCGTTCATCCCCGGTCTGCGGTCCATCCCGCGCTGGATCCCGCTCCACCGGCTCGTGTGGCGCGACTACTACGCCCGCAAGGGCACCGCGCGCTGAGTGCGGTCGCGTCGCGAAGGGCTCGGCTCGGTGGAGCCGGGCCCTTCGCGACGTCCGCTGCCGGGCGGGGGTGTCGGCGCGAGCGGTTCGCGGAGACATGTTCCCGCGGTCGTGCACGGGGGTTCACCCGCCGTGCGCGCGTCACCCGTCGCTCCCGACCGGTACCGTCACGGGAGGAGATCGACGTCGCCTCGGGCTGAGCGGAGGCGACCGGGCGAGACCGCCCGTGGGCGGGCCGACCAGAGACTGACGGGGCGTGGAGCCGGGTGCGCGGCGAGGGCGGTGCGACCCGCGGGCGAAGGGGGCGGAGTGCACGAGCTCGACCGGTGCGTGGTCTTCAGCGGCAGCGCGATCCTCGTCGACGGCTACGTGCGCGCCTTCGAGGACGGCGTGATGCAGGTCGAGTCGGAGGACGTCCTCCGCGGCGGGGCCGAAGCGGGTGACGAGGTGTCCCTCCGGGTGCTCGACGAGGTCCGCGGCGAGTGCCACTACTGGGCTCAGGTGGGGCGGGTGCGGGCGCGGGGTCTCGACCTCGTCGACGTCGAGATGGTGCAGGCGGTGCAGAAGCGCCGGGTCGCGCGCGTGCGGATCGACCTGCCGTGCACCGGGACGCTCGAGCCGCAACCGGGGTTCGCGGCCGCCGCGGAGACCGCGGAGGGCGCGGCCGAGGGTGCGCCGTCGGGTGGCCCGCTGACGTTCCGGGTGCTCGACGTCAGTGCCCACGGCATCCAGGTGAGGTCCACGGCGCGGTTGACCGTCGGGCGCCGGTTCTCGTTCGTGTTCCCGCACACCCGGGTCCCGCTCGCACTCACCGCCGAGGTGCTGCGCGCCGAGGAGTCGCTGACCGGCTACCGGTACGGGTGCCGGTTCGTCGACCAGCACGAGAGGTCCGCCGAGGAGCTGTTCCGGTTCGTGCTGCAGCAGCAGGGCCTCCAGCGGCGCAACCGGCTGCTCGGCTGATCGGTCGGGCGCCCTCAGGCCTCCTCGGCGGCGAGCAGCCGCTGCTCGAGGAACCGTGCGGCCTCCGGACCCGTGACCGCCTCGCTGAGGTAGGTTCCCTGGACGCTCGAGCACCCGAGCGCGCGGAGGATGCCGATCTGCTCGGGGGTCTCGACGCCCTCCGCCACCACCTCGAGGCCCAGTGCCCGGCCGAGCGCCACGATGACGTCGACGATCTCGCGGCCCTGGGCGCCGGTGGTCAGCGCACCGACGAACGAGCGGTCGATCTTGAGCGCCTCGACCGGGTACCGGTGCAGCGTCTGCAGCGACGAGTGACCGGTGCCGAAGGCGTCGACGTGCAGCCGAAGCCCGGCCCGTCGCATGTCACCGAGCAGCCGCTCGGCGAGCTCGGGCCGGTGCATGATCACGGTCTCGGTGATCTCGAGCGTGAGGAGGTCGGCGGGGACCTCGAACTCGGCGAGCATCGCCCGGATGTGGGGGAGCAGTCCGGCGTGCCAGAACTCCCGGTCCGTGACGTTGATGCTCACCGGGACCTCGCGGGCACCGGTGTCCCGCCACGCCGCGACCTGGTGGCACACCTGCCGGATCGTCCAGTGCCCGAGCCGCACGATCAGTCCGGTCTCCTCCATCACCGGCAGGAACTCGGCCGGCAGCACCAGGCCCCGCTCCGGGTGCTGCCACCGCACCAGCGCCTCGAAGCCGGTCACGTCGCCGCTCGGAAGGTCGACGATCGGCTGGTAGTGGACCGCGAACTCGCCGTTCTCGAGGGCGCTGCGCAGCTCCTGGTGCATCGCGAGCCGCGACTTCGCGCGCGCGTGCATCGCGACGTCGAAGAACTCGAGGCTGCCGCGATCGGTCGACTTCGCCGCATACATCGCGGTGTCCGCGTCACGCAGCACGTCCTCCGCGCTCTTGTACGTCACCGCGCTCGTCGCGATCCCCATGCTCGCGCCGAGCGTGAGCTCGTGACCGTCGATGCGGGCCGGCGCGTGCAGGGCCTCCAGCAGCCTGTTGGCGGCCGGGAGGATGTCGCCCGGGTCGATGTCGTTGAGCAGGACGGCGAACTCGTCCCCGCCGAACCGCGCCGCCGTGTCGACGTCGCGCAGCTGCGACTCGAGGCGGCAGCCCACCTCGACCAGCAGCCGGTCGCCGATCTCGTGGCCGAGGGAGTCGTTGACCACCTTGAAGCCGTCGAGGTCGAGGAACAGCACCGCGAAGGGCGTGCCGGACCGCCGGGACTGAGCGACGGCGACCCGCAGCCGGTCCAGGAACAGGCGCCGGTTCGGCAGCCCGGTCACGGTGTCGTGCGTCGCGCTCTCCCGGAGCTGCTCCTCGAGCTCCTTGCGGGGGTGGATGTCGGCGAGCGACCCCACGATCCGCGTCGCCGCGACCCCGGCCGGCCCGGCGGGTCGCGCCCGGCACAGGGTCCAGCGGTAGCCGCCGTCGGGCGTGCGCAGCCGGTGCTCGTGCTCGATGATCTCGCGTCCCTCGCCCTGGCCCCCGGCCAGCATCATCTTGAGCGGGAGGAGGTCCTCGGGGTGGACCGCCGCCCACCAGGCGTCGGGCCGCTGCTCGTCGGGGTCGTCGATGCCGAGCATCAGCCGGGCGCGCGGGGAGTAGAACATCGTGTCCGTCGTGAGGTCCCAGTCCCACAGGCTCTCCGCGGTCGCCTCGATCGCGAGCGCGAGGCGCTCCTCGCTGCGCTGCACCGACTCGAGCAGGTCGCGCTGCTCGAGGGCGACGGTGAGCAGCGAGGCCCAGTACGCGTACGCCTCGTGCGCGCTCATCGCGACCATGTCGAGCGGGCCGACGACGGCGAGCAGCCCGCGCGAGTTCCCGTGCGTCTGCACCGGCACGACGAAGACGACCTCGTCCTGCCCCGGCCTCGCCGCCTGGATCAGTGCGCGCGGCGGGAAGTCCTCGACCGCGCTGTCCGTGCCGACGACGTCACCGAGGACGCCGCGCACGTCGCGCGCGGACTCGATGTGGACCCGGTCGTGGGTCGGGTCGGTCCACAGCGCGAGGCACCCCACGTCCACGTGGGTCGCCGCGAGCCACGAGAGCGTGAGCGGGTCGTCGTTCCGGAGATCGATGAGGTCGGCGCCGATCCGGTACTGCTCCGCACGCGCCCGCTGGTGAGCGAGATCCCGTTCGAGGTACAGGCGCGTGTGCTCGTGCCACATCCCGGCGGCGACGCGGGCCGTCACGTGGCTCACGCGGTCAGCCGGGGCCGCGTCGGAGCCCGACCCCGTCGCGGCGCGTGACACGAACAGCGTCACCGTCGCGAGCAGGCGGCGGAGCGCCTCGGCCGTGGTGCCCCCGGGAACCATCGCGGCGACCGCCTCGTCGAGGCTCGGCCCAGGCGCGGGACCGCCGGCCGCGAGCGCCGTGCGGATCTCGGCGACGAGACGGCGCGAGGCGCCCCGGAGGTCGCCCAGCGACGCCTCGGTCACCGTCGGGGGCAGCAGGATCGACGCGACCTCGGCGACGAACGTCCGGTCGAGCTCCTCGGGAGTCCCCCCGGTCCCGAGGCCGAGGTCGTCGGGGGCGGACGTGCACCCGCAGGAGTGCCGCACGGCCAGCGACGAGGCCACCATGTGCGGCCCCGGGGCGACGTCCCGACCGTCGAGCATCGCGAGCACCAGGCGCGCGGCGAGCGAGCCGATGAGGGTGAACGGCTGTCGGACGGTCGTCAGGGCAGGGCTCGTGAACGACGAGCGGTCCGCGTCGTCGAAGCCCACGACCGCGAGGTCCCCCGGGACGGCGACCCGGGCCTCGGCCAGACGCTCGAGGAGCCCGATCGCGTTGTAGTCGGTCGCGACGAACACGGCGGTCATGTCCGCGTTCTCGGCCAGGATGTGCTCCGCGGCGACGCGACCGCCCCACGCGACGTCGTTCGGAGCGGCGAACGTCAGCGCCGGGTCGGGCTCGATGTCGTGCGTACGGAGCGTGTCCTGGAAGGACGCGAACCGCGCACGGGTGTCGGACCGCAGCAGGTTGCCGACGAACCCGATCCGGGTGTGGCCGTGCCCGATCAGGTGCTCGACCGCGTCGCGGGTGCCGCCGACGTTGTCCCCCACCGCGCTGGGGATCTCGAGGCCGTCGACGACGTCGCAGGCGAGCACGACGGGGAGCCCGCGGTCACGCAGCGCCCGCAGGTACGCCTCACCGGCGGAGGTCACCGAGATCGCCCCGTCGATCTCGTTCCAGGCGCTCGGCGCGCTGATGTCCGGGACCGGGAGGACGTCGTCCGGCTCGCGGCTCGGCTCGACGCTCTGGATCACCACGACCTTGCCACCGGCAGCGGCGACCTCGGCCGTCACCCCGGCGATGATCTGGCCGTAGAAGAACCCGCCCGACCACGGTGTCAGCACGCCGATCGTGGGGCCCGCCACCGGTATCGCCTCCTCGCGAACTCATGTCGTGGGGCGGGCGCGGCCCGCGGCCGTGCGATGCCCCCGCCGTACCTATCGGCGCGTGAACGGTCGAGATGACCACCGGACAGGGTGAGACGATTCGCCCGTTGGGGTTCCTCAAGGCACAATAGGACCAACTGGGCGCCTGAACGTGCGCCTGACGTCGTGGAGCACCTGCGAGTTCACGCGGCGAGCCCCGACCCTTCGACGCCGGAAAGGCGATCATCTCCGTGACTTTTTCTTCCCTTGGTGTGCCCTCAACTCTCGTCGCCGTCCTCACGGCGCAGGGGATCGAGTCCCCGTTCCCGATCCAGACCGCGACCCTCCCGGACACCCTGGCCGGGCGTGACGTCCTCGGCCGTGGCCGGACGGGTTCCGGCAAGACCCTGGCCTTCTCGCTCCCGATGGTCGCCCGGCTCGCCGCGTCGACGGGGGCACGTCGGCCCGCCCGCCCGCGCGGGCTGATCCTTGCGCCGACCCGCGAGCTCGCGACCCAGATCGCGGCCACCCTCGAGCCGCTCGCGAAGGCCGAGCGCCTCAGCATCACGACGGTGTTCGGCGGGGTGTCGCAGGGACGCCAGGTCAGCGCGCTCAACGGTGGTGTGGACATCCTGGTCGCGTGCCCCGGCCGGCTCGAGGACCTGCTGAAGCAGCGCGTGCTCTCGCTCGACGGCGTCGAGATCACCGTTCTCGACGAGGCCGACCACATGGCCGACCTCGGGTTCCTCCCGGGCGTCAAGCGGATCATGGACAAGACGCCGGCGCGCGGCCAGCGGATGCTCCTCTCCGCGACGCTCGACAACGGCGTGGACCAGCTCGTCACGCGCTACCTGGACAACCCGTTGACGCACTCGGTTGACTCGGCCGAGTCGCCCGTCGTCCAGATGACGCACCACGTGCTCGCGGTCGCCGATGCGGAGACCAAGCGCCTCGTGGTGAACGAGCTGGCGTCGGGCACCGGCCGCCGCCTGCTCTTCATGCGCACCAAGCACCAGGCCAAGAAGCTGGCCAAGCAGCTCACCGCGGCAGGCATCCCCGCGGTGGACCTGCACGGCAACCTCAGCCAGCCGGCGCGCGAGCGGAACCTCGCGGCGTTCACCTGCGGTGACGTCAAGGTGCTCGTCGCCACGGATATCGCGGCTCGCGGGATCCACGTCGACAACGTCGAGCTCGTCGTGCACGTGGACCCGCCGGCGGAGCACAAGGCGTACCTGCACCGCTCGGGCCGCACCGCACGTGCCGGCTCGGCCGGTGACGTCGTCACGGTCATGCTCCCGGAGCAGGCCGGCGACGTGCGGACGCTGACGCGTCAGGCGAAGATCGAGGTCCGCCCGCAGCAGGTCCGTCCGGGTTCGCGGGTCGTCGCCGAGCTCGTGGGCGAGGTCGCGCCGTACGTGACCCCGGCCGCCGTGGTCGAGCCGGAGCAGGGTCGTGGTCGTCGTCCGGGGGCCCCGCGGTCGGGGTCGTCGCGCGCCGGTGCGGGACGCTCGTCGCAGGGCTCCGGCCGGGCGACGTCGGTCCGTGGCAACGACCGGACCGGCGCCGCGACGTCGGGGATCGCGTGGTCGAGCAGCTCGTCGGGCAGCTCGTCGGGCAGCGGCGCAGGCGGTGCGGCGGGCTCGGCGGCCGGCGGGTACGGCGGTAGTTCCCGTCGGACGCGCACGGGGGGCTCGTCGGGCGCTGCGCGCACCGGCGACGCTCCGCGCGGTGGCGCACCTCGGTCGGGTGGCGCACCTCGGACGGGTGGCGCTCCGCGCACCGGTGGCGCTCCGCGCACCGGCAGCGCCCCGCAGCGCAACGGTGGCGTCGAGATGTCGCGCGGGTCGTCGGCGGGTCGTCGCGGGCGCTGAGCGCGCCGAGGGTGCGGCGGTAGGCGGAGGCTCGCGGGTCGCTGCCCCCGCCCGTCGCGGAACGATCCGCGTCGCCCCGGTGTTGTGATCGGCGACGCTGGGCACCATCGGGACGAGGAGGCGCGGACGCATGGGTGCATCGCAGGACGCATCGAACGAGACGTACGAGGTCGAACGATCCGATGCCGAGTGGCAGCTCGAGCTGAACCCGATGGAGTTCAGCGTGCTCCGGCGCGCGGCGACCGAACGGCCGTGGACCGGCGAGCTCCTCGACGAGAAGCGGACCGGCGTCTACCGGTGCCGCGCGTGCGGGAACGAGCTGTTCCGCAGCGACACGAAGTTCGACTCGCACTGCGGGTGGCCCAGCTTCTTCTCGCCGCTCGCGGGCGACGCGGTGCAGCTCGTCGAGGACCGGACCCTCGGCATGGTCCGGACCGAGGTGCGGTGCGCCAGGTGCGGCTCTCACCTGGGTCACGTCTTCGACGACGCACCGCAGACCCCGACCGGCGACCGGTACTGCATGAACTCGGTGTCGTTGAGCTTCGAGCCGGAGGCCTGAGCGCGAGCAGGGCCGCGAGCAGGCGCGCGGACGGGCCCCCGAACGGGCTACGTGCGCGCGCAGGTGTCGGGTCCTATCCTGGCCGTGGGGTCGAACGCCGTGCGGAGGGCGTCACTCGCCCGGATGTGTGATGTCCGGGTCTGGGCTGCCGATGAGGTGTGGTGTGGACGAGTCGTTGATCGTGCGGAGGTGGCAGCGCTACGGCGCTGACCGGCTCTTCGTGATGGGCGACACCGGCGCGCGCGTCGGCTCGGTCGACCTGCGATCCGGCGAGGTGACCGTCGACCTCCCGACCTTGGAGAGCGGCCTGCGCCGGGCGGCCCAGGAGTTCCTGCGCGCCGACTCCGACGAGCTCGTGCTCCGCCTGCCGGAGGTCGACCTCGACGACGTCGGCGCGGACACCGGTCCCGTCGGCGCCCGGCTCGACCGGCTCACCGCGTACTCGTGGCACGTGCAGCACAACGTCCCGATGGGACGTCAGGGCGACGTGATCGAGCACCTCCTGATCGGTCCGGGTGGCGTCTACACGCTCACGGTCCACTCGCACCCGACGTCGACCGTCGTGGTCGACAGGCA
Organism: Actinomycetes bacterium; assembly: GCA_021778635.1. Lineage (GTDB taxonomy): Bacteria > Actinomycetota > Actinomycetes > Actinomycetales > Cellulomonadaceae > JAJDFX01. Next base: position 1,666 of record JAJYCD010000042.1, on the reverse strand, counting down.
CGTCGTCCAGGTCGACGGTCGCGCGACGTCCTACGTCAGGGACGCCCGGCTCGAGGCGCGACGCGCGCGGTCGCTGCTCGCGGACGCGGTCGGGAACCAGGTCGTCGTCCGTCCGGTGGTGGTCCTCGAGACGGCCGGCACCCTCGAGCTCGCCCCGACGACGATGCCGGACGACGTCCTCGTGCTGGACGGCTCGGACGTCCCGGGGCTCTTCCCCCGGGTGCCGGCTCGACTCTCCGCGGACCTCATCGACCGGCTCGCCGCTGCGGCACGGGCTCGCTCCACCTGGGCGGGCTGAGCCGGCGTCGACGGCGTCACCGCGGTCGACGACAATGGCGTGATGGCTCCTGAGTCCGGCAACCCGCGCCGTCCGCGTCGTCCTGCGATGCTCGACCCGAAGCAGGCCGACGAGCTCCCGGGTGACATGGACCCCGCGCTCCGGTCGGAGATCGCGCACACGACGGCCGCGGCGATCGTGCACCAGGGGAGGGCCTCGGACGACCCGGAGCTCGTCGCACGGCTGGTCACCCTCGTGGAGGCGGAGGGACTGGACGTGGTGGCGGCCATGTGGGCCGACAGCCCGGCCGACACCCTTCCCGGCGCGCTCTGGCGGCTGTACGTGCTCCGGGAGTGGGTGCGACGCGACCCACGGACGATCGCCGAGCGCTACCGGCTCGGGGTCGTGGCCGCGCCGGTCCACGACGTCGTCGCGGGCGTCGCGAGCCCGCCGGGGCCCGCCGAGGTGCGCCAGGTGGCCGATGCGGTGCTGTCCGGGGTCTTCGCGGGCGACCTCGCCGTCGCGCTCGAGCGGGGCGCGGCCTTCTGCCGCGTTCTCGCGACGGGAGCGGCGTTCGACGCCGACCACCTGGACGACCTGGACGACGCGGAGTCGATGCACCTGACGCACGGGGCGTCGTTGCTGGTCAGGACCGCGGACGAGCTCACGGAGGCGGCGTCGCTGTGGCGGGCCGACCGGCTCGACTGACGCAGGTCGTAGAATCGTCCACGACGTCGGGTCGCGGTAGCCCCGGGCTCCACACAAAGCCGCTACGAGCGGCCTCCGCGCCGACAGGCGCTCTGCGGCCCGGCGTCCTCCCACTCCGCGACATCGCACGGTCGCTCCCGTGACACCTCCGGCGTTACCCGTTCACCTGGCGTCTGCCCTACGGTTGTCCCCGATACGTTCCCCCTCTTCCGGAGACCCCTGTGCGCCTGCGCCTGACACCGCGCGATACCTCGTTCTTCGATCTGCTCGCGGCGTCCGCGGCGCACCTCGTCACCGGGGCCAACCTGCTCGGCGAGCTGCTCGGCGCCGACCGCAAGGCGCGCAAGGAGATCGCCGGCCGGATCAGTGAGGCCGAGCACCTGGCCGACGACGCGACGCACACGATCATGCGGCGCCTCAACCAGACCTTCGTCACCCCGTTCGACCGGGATGACATCTACAACCTGGCCTCGGCGCTGGACGACTGCATGGACTTCATGGAGGAGGCGGCCGACCTCATCGTCCTGTACAAGATCGACGAGCTCCCGGCGCGGGTCGCCGACCAGGTGCAGGTCCTCCAGCGCGCGGCCGAGCTCACGGCCGACGCGATGCCGAAGCTGCGGGCGATGTCCGACCTCGCGGAGTACTGGGTCGAGGTCAACCGGCTCGAGAACCAGGCCG
>JAJYCD010000131.1 GCA_021778635.1 Actinomycetes bacterium | reverse complement strand
GGCGATGAACCCGTAGCCCTTCTCAGCGTTGAACCACTTGACAGCACCCTGTGCCATGTTCCAGTCCTTCTGTCCATCCGGTGGCGACGCCAGGCACAGCACCGTGGCGTCGTGCCGCAATGCCTTGTCCCACGTCCTGCACCGGGTGGACCAGTCCGTACGGGCTGGCGGTGCCACTGCCTGTCGTGGCGCCGGTCGAGCGTCAGTTCGTCACTGCAACACGCTCGATCTTGGCATGTTCCGGGGTTCGAGCGCCATCGTTTCTCGCAAGTGCACTCGACCGAGGGCGTCCGCCACCCGACGTGGGCGCCTCGTCACGGCGAGGTGTCGTCGCCACCCTGCTGCGCGAGGAACCGCTCGAACTCCGCGCCGATCTCGTCGGCCGTCGGGATCTGCGACGCGTCCGACAACAGGTTCGACCGCACCCGGCCCTCGGTGAACGCGTCGTACTGCTGCTCGAGCGCGCGCACCACCGCGCCGACCTCGGTGGACGCCTCGACCTGACGCTCGATCTCCGCGAGCGCCTCCCGGGCCGGCTTCTCGAGGGCGTGCACGTTCAGCTCGAGACCGGTCGCGCGCTCGACGGCCTGCAGGGCCGTGATGCTGGCCTGCGGGAACGAGGACTGTGCGAGGTAGTGCGGGACGTGCACCGCGAAGCCCATCGCGTCGTGGCCCGACTGACCGAGCCGCAGCTCGACCAGCGATGCGACGCTCGCGGGCACCTGCACGGTACCGAGCCACGAGACGTGGTCCGCAACGAGCTCGGCCCGCGTGGCGTGCGCGGTGAACGACAACGGCCTGGTGTGCGGGATTCCCATCGGGATCCCGTGGATCCCGATCGTCAGGGGGACGTCGAACCGCTCCACGAGCTGCCGGACGGCCGCGGCATAGCGCTCCCACTGGACGTCGGGCTCGACGCCGTGGAGCAGCAGGAACGGACGGCCCGCCGCGTCGGGCACCACGTCGACGACCAGCTCCGGCTCCTCGTACGAGCTCCAGGTGGTCGAGTCGAAGACCATCATGGGACGCCGCGATCGGTAGTCGACCAGCTGGTCGACGTCGAAGGTCGCCAGCCGCCGGGATCCGAAGGTCTCCCGGAGGTGATCGGTCGCCACCTGCCCGGCCCCACCGGCGTCGACGAAGCCGCTGACGACGTGCAGGAGCACCGGACCGACACCGGCGACCTCTTCGGTGCTCTGCCGCAGGTCGGCGGCGACGTCCTCGTCGACCTCGTAGATCTGGTTCGGGTCTTGCATGGTTCACCCTCCGGTGCAACGGGCGGTGCAGGCTCACGGTCGTCGCCGCTCGCGGGATCGGTCCCGCGCGTCGTGTAACGCCCGCGACATCCCCCGACATTCCACCCGCGCCGGTCCGGCGGGTGCCGCCGGTGCGGCGGCTGTCGGATAATGGACGACCCCCTGCTGTGCGCGGGGGTCATGCGCGACATCCACGAGCGGGAGCAATCGGTTGACAGGCAGGGACGCGGATGTGCAGGGGCGGCTCCAGCAGGAGCTCGAGGCAGAGCAGACGGTCGTCGACGTGCTCTACGCACGGCTCGACGCGCTGCGCGTGCAGACCCGGGAGCGGCTGCGCGCGGTGCGGAAGACCGGGCCGTCGGGATCGCCGCAGAACCGGAGCGAGCGCGACGCCTTCGCGACGCTCTACGAGGACCGCCTCGCGCAGCTCGAGGCCGTCGAGGACAGGCTCGCGTTCGGCCGGCTCGACCTCACCGACGACTCGGCGCACTACATCGGCCGCATCGGGTTGAACGACGAGGACCACACCTCGCTGCTGACCGACTGGCGCGCGCCGGCGGCCCAGGCGTTCTACCGTGCCACCGCAGCGCATCCGGACGGCGTCACGCGGCGCCGCCACCTGGTCTCGCGCGGCAGGGTGGTGACCGGAGTCGAGGACGAGGTCCTGGACCTCTCCCTGCTGGTCGAGGGGTCGGCAGGACAGAGCACCCGCACCGGCGCCGTGCTCGCCGGCCTCTCGGGCGAGGGTGCCCTGCTCGCCGCCCTCGCGGCCGGGAGGACGGGTCACATGGGTGACATCGTCGCGACCATCCAGGCCGAGCAGGACGCGATCATCCGGTCCGAGCTCGCCGGGGCGCTCGTCGTCCAGGGCGGACCCGGGACGGGCAAGACCGCCGTCGCCCTCCACCGCGCCGCCTACCTGCTCTATGCGCACCGCCGCCTGCTCGAACGCTCCGGCGTCCTGCTGATCGGCCCGAGCCGCACGTTCCTGCACTACATCGACCAGGTGCTCCCGTCCCTCGGTGAGACGGGCGTCGTCACCACCACGATCGCCGACCTGTTCCCCGGGGTATCGGCGCGCGGCGACGAGGGGCCGGCGACGACCGCCGTCAAGGGGCGAGTCACGATGGCACGCGTGATCGAGCGCGCCGTGCGGCAGCGTCAGCGCGTGCCGCAGACCGAGACCGAGGTCCGGGTCGACGGGCGGACGATCGTGATCACGCCGCCCGACGTCCAGGCGGCCATGGCCCGGGCACGTCGACACCCTCGGCCGCACAACCTCGCGCGGGTCACGTTCGTGCGCGAGATGCTGCAGCGGCTCGCGGAGCAGTACGTCAGCCAGCTCGGGTACCCGATCGCGCCGGAGGAGCGCGGCGAGATCATCGACGAGCTCCGGACGACCCGCGAGATCAGGATCGCCCTGAATCTCGCGTGGATGCCCTTGACCCCGGAGAAGCTCATCGACGACCTGCTCAGCCGACCGCACCGCCTCGAGGCCGCCGCGCCCGACCTCAGCGCCGAGGAGCGCGCGCTCCTGCTCCGCGCGCCCGGATCGCCGTGGACGGAGTCGGACGTCCCGCTCCTGGACGAGGCGGCGGAGCTGCTCGGCGAGGACGACCAGGCGTCGCGCGCCCTCGCCCGTGCGGACGCGGAGCGTCGGGCCGGCGAGCTCGAGTACGCCCGGCAGGTCCTCGAGTCGACGGGCAGCAACGGGATCGTCTCGGCCGAGATCCTCGCCGACCGCTTCACGAGCAGCGGACCCGCGCTGACGACCGCCGAGCGCGCTGCGGCTGATCGATCGTGGACCTACGGTCACGTCGTCGTCGACGAGGCGCAGGAGCTGTCCGCCATGGCGTGGCGCATGCTGCTGCGCAGGGTCCCCACCAGATCGATGACCGTCGTGGGCGACGTCGCTCAGACGTCCTCCTCGGCGGGCGCGCGGTCATGGCGGTCGAGTCTGGACCCCGTGCTCCGCGAGTCCTGGCGGCTCGCCGAGCTGACGATCAACTACCGGACCCCCGCCGCGATCGCCGATGCCGCTCAACGCATGGCGATCGCAGCAGACCTGCCCGTCAGCACCGTGACGTCGGCACGCACCGCGGTCGACTCGCTCGTGATCGACGCGGTCGAGCCGGGCGCGACACCGGCCTCCGCGCTCACGGACGCTGTCATGCGCCACGTCCGCGCAGCACTCACCGCTGTGGCGGATGGCACCGGCGCCGGCCGGGTCGCGGTGATCGGCACCGCGGCCGACGTCGACGAGATTCGGACGGTCGTCGACACCGAGGACCTGCTCGGCCCGCGCTCGCCGACTCCGCAGACCGGTCGCGGCGTGGATCTCGACGCACCCCTGACCGTGCTGACACCGCGGCAGAGCAAGGGTCTCGAGTTCGACGTCGTCGTGCTCGTCGAGCCGGCGCACGTCCTCGACGCGGGTGCCGGTGACCTCTACGTCGCGATGACGAGGCCTACGCGGCAGCTCCGGGTCGTGCACGCCTTACCGCTGCCCGACGGCATCGTCGGCGACGCCTGACCGGACGGCCTCACGAGTCCGCGCACGGGATCTGACCGATCAGCGCCAGACCCTCACGGTCACCCGGCCCGAGCCCGGTCACGGCCCCTGTGCGCGGCGCCATCAGCTCGGTCGGGTCGTCGACGTGGTCCAGTCCGACGACGTGCGCGAGCTCGTGCATGACGACCACCCGGGCGCGCGCGTAGCCGCCGGGACGGCCGAGGATCGTCTCGAGGTCCGGGGCGTCGAGCAGGACACGCCCGGCCGCGAGGAACGAGCGGTCACCGTGCGGCGCGGGCACGACCTCCGAGCCTCCGACGCCGACCACGTCGCCCGCCAGCTCGGGTGAGGCGTCTGCGTCCGACCAGGCGAAGAGCACCGGCGCCCACGCGCTGCCGTACCGGGGCTGGATGGGCGCCCGGTCCTCGACGAGAGGCTCGTCCGTCGTCCCGAGCGACTCGAACGACAGACCCGTCGCGGCCTGGATGGACGCGACGGCGTCGGCGATCAGCCGGTCCGCCTCCGGCGGCGCTCCGACCGGCCTCGTGACGTACCGGATCGGGACGCACGGGTCGTACCCGACCGGCCTGCCGTCGGCGCCGGTGTGCTCGAAGGCGTAGGCGCCGGCCGTCGTGACGGGAACGGCCGGGAGCAGGCGCTGTCCGTCCGTCGACCCTGCTGGCACCAGCGTCAGGCGCCCGTCGACCCAGATCACGTTCCGCGGACCGCCGACGCCGAGCAGCGTCGTCAGCACGCCGGTCGTCCACAGCAGTCCGACCACCGCGAGGGCGAGCAGGACCAGCAGGACCGGGTTCACGCCCGCGCGGCCTCGTCCGCGCGGGCGACGAGAGGTCGCCGGCACCGCGCCCTCGGACTGCCACCCGACGCGGGAATCGACGTGGCGCCGGTGCCGCGACGAGCTCATCACCGAACCAGTGTGGCAGCGGAGCCCTCCCGTGGCGCTCCGTCCGAGGGACGGGACTCAGTTGGGACCTGGCGCGGTGCGGGAGCACCATAGGGGCGTGCTACGCGCCCTCCTTCTCGAGAACCTTCATCCGCTCGCCACCGAGATCCTGACCGCACAGGGGATCGAGGTGGTCAACCGCACCGGTGCTCTCGACGAGAACGAGCTGATCTCCGCGCTCGACGGGGTGCACCTCCTCGGCATCCGGTCCAAGACCCAGGTCACCGCGAGGGTGCTCGAGCACGCTCCCGACCTGATCGGTCTCGGCGCGTTCTGCATCGGCACGAACCAGATCGATCTCGGCACCGCGGCGCGGCACGGCGTCGCGACGTTCAACGCACCGTTCTCGAACACGCGGTCGGTCGTGGAGATCGCGCTCGCCGACATCATCTCGCTGACCCGACGCCTGACGGTCTTCGATCGTGAGATGCACGAGGGGGTCTGGAACAAGTCGGCCATCGGCGCGCACGAGGTCCGCGGCAGGACTCTCGGCATCATCGGCTACGGCAACATCGGCACCCAGCTGTCCGTCCTCGCCGAGAACCTCGGGATGTCCGTCGTCTTCTACGACACCTCCGAGAAGCTCGCGCTCGGGAACGCCCGTCGCCTGGGCTCGATGGACGAGCTGCTCGACGTCGCGGACATCGTGACGCTGCACGTCGACGGCCGCAGCGGCAACGCCGGTCTGTTCGGCGCGGACCAGTTCGCGCGGATGCGCCCGGGTTCGATCTTCCTGAACCTCTCGCGCGGTTTCGTGGTCGACTACGGCGCTCTTCGTGACGGGATCCTGTCGGGTCACGTCAGCGGCGCAGCGGTCGACGTCTTTCCCGTCGAGCCCAAGCGCAAGGGCGACCCGTTCGAATCGGAGCTGCGTGGGCTGCCGAACGTCATCCTCACGCCGCACACCGGCGGCTCGACCGAGGAGGCTCAGGAGGCCATCGGGCGATTCGTCGCGACCAAGCTGCGCGACTACCTGACGACCGGGTCGACCACGCTCAGCGTCAACCTGCCCAACCTCGCGCTCGAGCAGGCGTCCGGCGCGCACCGGCTCGCGTTCCTGCACCACAACACACCCGGAGTCCTCGCCGCCGTCAACGCGATGCTGGCGGATCACGACGTCAACATCGAGGGCCAGCTGCTCGCCACCCGGGGCGAGATCGGCTACGTGGTCACGGATGCCGACTCCGGGCTCGACCCGGCCGTCGCACGGTCGGTCGCGGATGCCCTGACCGGCCACCCGCAGTCGATCCGCTTGCGCGTCCTGTCCTGACACGTGACGGAGCGCGCGGCGCGCCGGCCCTGGGCCGGCGGGCTGCGCCCTCAGTCCGAGCCCTCAGGCCGAGCCCGCGCGACGTCGGAACGTGCGCTGCGACGGACCAGTAGTCTCCGAACCGTGGACGTTGCCCGTGTTGCGCTGACCGTCACCGGCTCGGTGCGCCGCCGCGTTCTTGCGGTCCAGCGCCTCCCGGAACTTCGCCTTGGCGTCCTGAGCGGGCGCCGTCCCGGCCTGCTCGTCGTCCTGCTGCGCCATGGTGATGCCTCCTGATCCGTACCCGACGGCCGAATGTCGACGGCCTCGGCACTAGCCTGACGACTCCGGCTCCTCGGCGCCAATCCATATCACCGCGACGACGCGGTACGGCGCACGATCGCGGACGGGCTCGTCAGGCGAGCAGAAGGGACCGCAGCTCGTCGACGGTCTCGACCACGTGGTCCGCGCCTGCCGCCTCGAGCTCACCGTCCGCGGCGAACCCCCAGCCCACCCCGATCGCCACGAGCCCGTTCTCGTGGGCGCCCTCGATGTCGTGCCGCCGGTCGCCGACCATGACCGCTCGCGCGCGGTCCGTGACGCCGGCACGCTCGAGAACGTCTGCCACGACCTCACCCTTGGTCGTCGTCACCGGGTGGCGGATGCCACCGATGACGGCGAAGTGCGCGTCCAACCCGAAGTGCACGAGCGTCTCGACCCCCTGGCTCTCCGGTTTCGCCGTCGCGAGCGCGAGCGTCGCACCCGCGTCGACGAGCGACGCCAGCAGCGCCTCGATCCCCGGGATGAGAACGGCCTGGTACAGGCCGATCGCGGTGTGCCGCTCGCGGTACGCCGCCACGACGGCGTCGACCTCCGACGGCGGCACCCCGAGCCGGTCGAGGTTGTCGGCGATCCCGGGGCCGATGACCCACGAGAGGTCGACGTCGTCCGGCACGGGGCGCCCGACCT
>JAJYCD010000041.1 GCA_021778635.1 Actinomycetes bacterium | reverse complement strand
ACCCATGGCCGCGAGCCGCACTTCTGCCGTCGTCGGCGGGGGTGCCGAGTCCGGATTCGTCGGCGGCGACCACGAGCCGCACGGCCGGCACGTCCTTGAGCAGGAAGCCACCGGCACCGGCGCGCAACGCTCCAGAGACGCGCTCGTCCAGATCGAACGTGGTCGGGATCAGCACGCGCGTGGCGTGACCGGCCGCCAGGATTCGCTGGTCGCGCCGATGCCGTCCAGACGGGGCATGCGCACGTCGAGCACGGAACCCTCGGCCGTGCGCTCGGCGGTCATCACCGCGCCGAGCGCGGCGCGCGCGTCGTCGGCGATCGCGGCCAGCACCGTGCGGGCCTCGACGTCGAGCGTCGGGTGCTGGAACGGGGCGCTCTCCGCCCGGAGCAGAGCCCGGGGGTGAAGGCGGGCGGCGCCATCCCCTGATGCGCTGTCAACCAGTGCAACCTGAACAACCAGCCGACGAGCACCGCATGAACGCCCGGCACGAACCACCGGCGCCACGGCCCCGGCTCCCCTGACTGCGGGTCACCAGGGCCCGTCGGAGTGTGAGCTCGGGATGGATAACGTTTACCATCGCCGCCATGCGGACGTCGCGTCACACCTGGCCGCCCCCGGTCGTCCTGTCCTACGCCGCCTTCGTCCTCGTCGGTGTCAGCTCGGGAGTCGGCGGCGTGCTGCTGCCGGCCCAGATCCACGACTACGGCATCAGCATGTCCACGATCGGCCTCACCTTCGTCACCTTCTCCGCGGGGTTCTTCCTGGCAGGGGCGAGCACCGGTGCGCTCGTCGGCCGCCTCGGCACCCGGTCGGCGTTGCTCGCCGGTGGGGCGGGCTTCCTCGTCGCGGCGCTGATCACGACGACTCGCCCGTCGTTCGCCGCGCTGGTGGCCATCCAGGTTCTCGCCGGCTACGGCATGGGTGTGCTCGAGTCGGTGCTCAACGTGTACCTGTCGGGGTTGCCGTCGGCAACCGTGCTCCTCAACCGCCTCCATGCCTTCTTCGGCGTCGGGGCGCTCCTCGGTCCCGTGCTGGCGGCATGGATCCTGCGGTACCGGCCGTGGACGGCCGTCTTCGTCGTGCTGGCGGTGCTCACCGCCGCGCTGCTGGTCGGCTTCGCCGTGGTGCTTCCTCGGCATCACGAGCGCGATCCTCGCCCTCTGGCGCGTCGGTCCCCACGCGACGGGCTGCTCGCGCAGGTCCTGCGCCGGCCGTCCGTGATGCTCGCCGCGGCGTTCCTCTCGGTGTACGTCGGGCTGGAGATCAGCGTGGGCAACTGGGCGTACACCTACCTGGTGAAGGACCAAGGCCTGCTCGCCCTCACCGCCGGGTACGCCCTCAGCGGCTACTGGCTGGGACTGACCGTGGGCAGGTTCGTCATCAGCCCGCTGGCGGCCCGCCTGAGACTGACTCCCCAGCGCATGATGGTGGGTTGCATGGCGGGGGTGATCGGCGCGACGGCGCTCACGTGGGCGCTGCACGGCCAGGCGGCCGGTGCCGGGTTCGCGCTGCTCGGGTTCTTCCTCGGCCCCCTCTTCCCGACAGCGATGGCGTTGGTGCCCGACCTCGCACCAGCCGCTCTGGTCCCCACGGCGATCGGGGTGCTCAACGCGGTCTCGGTCCTGGGGGGTGCGGGACTTCCCTGGCTGGCCGCGGCGATCGCACAGGGCATGGGCGTCTGGACGCTGCTGCCCTTCGTCGCGGCCCTCGGGGTGCTGCAGCTCGTCCTGTGGCAGGCGGCCGAAGGACGCGCGAGGGTGCACACCCTGGGCTGACCCGCAACACTCGTGCCGGCGGACGGCGCGCTGGTCGCCCGACCTCGTCGCGCACGAGCGCCCACGTGCTCCGGCTTCGGCTTGGTGCTCGACGTGTGTGCCCGGTGGCACGGTCTGTGGGCCACGGACCCGGTCCGGATCCAGCGCGCGGAGCGTGCGGCCCGATCGGCCCCGGGGGGTCACACGTGGACGGCACTCCGCGGCGCGAAGGGGATCACGGGACAGGCGTACCAGACACCGCAAGGAAGGGCCGCGCGAGAGCAGTCGACGGCCCGGACGGGTTCGCCGCTTGCCTGACCCAAGCCTCCCGCACGACGACAAGCCAGGCGATCGCGGCGGCTACGGTAACCCCAACGCCCATGACTGCTTCCTGCCGCGTCTCCTCGAGAAGTCGCTCGACATTCGCCCGCCTACGGTCCGTCAGCGCAGGGTTGTCAGCGCCGACGAGCCGGAGCGCGCGCTGCGTCGGCATGCCCTGCCACGCCTCGACCAGGCTCCGTTCAAGCGCTTGCCCGCGCCCCCGCACCCAGTCGGCTATCGCGAAGACCAGACCGATCGCGACCGCAACGGGGGCCGACGACCGGATGGTGCCCCGTCTCTCGAAAAGACTCCAGCTGGCGGGTTGGTCACGGTGGGTTCGAAACGCGAGACGCTTCAGGTGGGTCGATCGGATGTTGCGTGCCGATCGAGGGGAGGCTGCGCTGCTCGTCCGTCTCGTCAGTGCTTGGCGGCGCCGAGCGGGATCGGGGCGCGAGGGACCGGTGGGTCGGCGGCGGTGAGGGAGCCGAGCAGACGCATCCGTTGTGCCGTGGGCGAGTTCTCGGCGCACGTGTAGACGTACATCGTCCAGTCCGGCGCTCCGGGCACGTCGAGCCCTTCGTAGACGAATTCGAGGTCTCCGACAACGGGGTGCACGATCCGCTTCGGCCCGGCGTGGTGGAACCTGACGTCGTGCCTCGCCCACCGCAGCCGGAAGGTGTCGCTTCGAGTGACGAGCTCGCCGATGATGTCGGTCAGGGCCTTGTCGTGCGGGTTGCGGCCCGCCGCGACACGCATCGAGGCAACGGTGCTGTCTGCCGCTTGGTCCCAGTCGGGGAAGTACGTCCGCGATGCGGGGCTCAGGAAGATGAAGCGGGCACTGTTGGCCTGTGTCGACGGATCCTCGAGCATCGGTGCGGCGAGCGCTCCCCCTAATGCGTTGACGGCGATGATGTTCTTGCGGTTGTCCATGATCCATGCGGGGGCGTGGGTGATCGAGTCGAGCAGCCACTGCAGCGAGGGCCGCACGCGAGTCTCGGTGGGGCGCCTGTGCTGGCGCAGCGGCACCGGCCCGGCCGCACGGGCGAGGTCACGCAAGTGCTGGGTTTCGGCCTCCCCGAGGCGCAACGCACCGGCGACGGCGCTGAGGATCTCGGCGGACACGCCGGCAAGGTTTCCGCGCTCCATCCGCACGTAGTAGTCCGTGCTGACCCCGGCGAGCATCGCGACTTCTTCGCGTCGCAGGCCTGTCACACGACGGCGGGCACCACCGATGATGCCGACTTGTTCCGGGGTCAGCCGGGCACGGCGGCTGGTGAGGAAGTCGCGCGCGTCGGTGTCGTGTTGCATGTCGCCCACGCTACGACCGGTGGTCGCCGGGAGAGAGGGACGGGCGTTACCAGGATGGCGCACCACTGTCATGATCTGTGAACCGGGTGTCGACTGGGTGCATCGACCGGGCAGGCGGCTCGGCCAGCTTCTCTCCACGAACGGACCCACCATGAGTGATACCCAGTTCCCTGTCGCCGTCATTACCGGCGCCTCCTCCGGCATCGGCGCGGCCACTGCTCGCGCGCTCGCCGCGACGGGCTACCGCGTCGCGCTGCTCGCCCGTCGCGTCGAGCGCATCACCGCTTTGGCCCACGCGCTCGGCAACGGATCGATCGCGATCGAGGCCGACGTCACCGACCGTGACAGCCTTGTCGTCGCCGCCGATCGTGTTCGGGCCGAGCTGGGTCGCGTCGATGTCCTGGTCAACAACGCCGGCACGATGCTCCTCGGCCCGTTCGGCTCCGACCAGCGCGAGGACTACCGCAACATGATCGAGGTGAACCTCCTCGGAGCGATCACCGCCACCGAGGTGTTCCTCGACCAGCTCAAGGACAACGGCGGTGGCGACCTCGTGAACATCTCGTCTGTCGCCGGGCGCACGGCCCGCGCCGGGAACGGCGTCTACGCGGCGACCAAGTGGGGGATCAACGGATGGTCTGAGTCCCTGCGGCAGGAACTGCTGCCCGACGTCCGTGTGACGCTGATCGAGCCGGGTGCCGTGGCCACCGAGCTGCCGAACCACATCACGCACGCCGCCACCAAGGAGGGCGCCACCCGGGCCTACAGCCAAGTTGAGGTCACCGCGGAAGACATCGCTGACGTCATCGAGTTCGTCGTCTCACGCCCCAAGCGACTCGCGATCCACGAAGTCCTCCTCCGCCCCGCAGGCCAGCAGCTCTAGACGGTAGCGGGCGGCAGACTGCCTCAATGCCATCACGACCCTCATCTCCTCCGTGGGTTTGAGAGCCCCAATCAGACCCGGGACGAGACAAGGTGTCACCGATGTCCTGGGAGATGACACAAACACTCTGTGCGCCTGGGCAGATTCGAACTGCCGACACCCGCTTGAGGAGAGCGGTGCAACACACGGGATAGGCCGCGCACCTGCGGCAATGCCCGCCGTCAGTGCCGTGAATGCAAGGGCTACAGGGATTCCACTGACCTGGCACTGACCTGGAGCGCGCTCAAGGGCGGCTTCGGGCGCCACTGCGCTTCGAGCCTCAGCCGGCGCGATGTTCGGCGACGTACACGTGCAGCGCCTCGCGTGCGAGGGTCGACGGCTTGAGCCCCAGCCGGTCGGCGAGCTCGGCGAGGTCGCGCTTCTCGGCGGCGGTCAGGCGGACCTGGACAGTGGCGGCCAGCCGTTGATCCTCTGGCAGCGATGGCCGGCCGCCGGAGCGGGCGAGCAGGTTGCGGCCGAAGTCTGAAGCGGCCTTCCCGCGTCGCGCGCTGGTCGAGTGCGACGGGAGGGTCATCTCGTTCTCGGCCCAGTCCGCGGCTGAGGTGAAGTCCGTGCTCATGGCTGGTCCTCCATTCGGATCAGGTGCTTGGGGCGTGCCGGCATGACGTGAAAGATGAACAAGTCCCGTGGCGGGCTCACCTCGACCATCACCTCCAGGAGCGGCGCGCCACGCTCGTGCGTCGCCGGGCCGATGAACAGCGTCGGCCTGATCCGATCCGGCACCCGTGGCTCGTCGAACTCCTCTTCGACATACAGGGCATTGGCGATGGCGTACAACGCCTCGTCGTGAGGGATGCCGTGACGATCGGCACTGTCCGCCCAGTAGATCGCCACAACCAGTAAATGTACTACAGAAACATGAGCGGCTGCGAGCCCCGCATCGATCGAGGCAGCCAAACCACAAGCAGTCCCGCCCACGGCCGCCGACCGTGACCGTCCCGCACACGGGTGGCACCCCAATGTCCGTGTCGGACACCTGCGGGTTGATCGCGTGGGCGGCCCGGGCGATCGAGCAGGGTCGCGGACCGTCTCCGGCCCACTGCGGAGGGAGCCGACCGACCAAAGCGGCCGAGGCCGCACACCGGTGCGCGTTCAGCGAGCGGACGACGCCCTGACGACGAGCTCCGGCGCGAACACGACCTGCTCGATCTCGGCGCTCTCGGGTGCGAGCAGGAGGTCCGCGGCCCGGTAGCCCATCTCGTGGGTCGGCTGGCGCACCGACGTCAACGGCACGGCGAGCTCGCTCGCGATGTCGATGTCGTCGTATCCGACGATCGCCACGCTCTCGAGCAGCGCGGTGCCGCCACGCAGGCGCAGCGCCCGCTGGACGCCGACGGCCACGAGATCGTTCACGCAGAAGATCGCGCTCGGCAGCCCGTCCGGGGCGTCGGCGAGAGCGAGCGTCGCCTCGACCCCACTGGCCGAGTCGAGCGCACGCAGCTGGACCTCCCGCACGGCGGCTTCCGGATCCAGCCCGGCGGCGGACGCGGCGCGCCGCGCACCGACGAGCCGTGCCGCGCACTGACGGATGTCGTGCGACCCGTTGAGCATCACCACCTGGGTGTGGCCGCGCTCGATCAGGTGCGCCATCGCGAGTGCTCCCCCGGCCTCGTCGTCCACGCTCACCGAGGACAGTCCGCTGCTGCCGGCCGGGGCGTCGAGCAGGACCACGCGGACGCCGCGGCTCTGGACCTCCAGGAGCTGGTCGAGGTCCGGGCCGCTCGGCACGACCAGCAGGCCGACGACGCCGTGCTGCTCGAAGAGCTGCAGGTACTTCCTCTCGCGGGCCGGGTCGTCGTCCGAGCTGGCGAGCATGAGCGTGTGGTCGGCAAGGGCGAGTCGGTCCTCGACCCCGCGCGCCACCTCGGTGAAGAACGGGTTGCGGATGTCCAGAACCACGACGCCGACGGTCGTGATCGTCCCGACGCGTAGCTGGCGCGCCACGGCGTTGGGCACGAACGACATCTCCTTGATCGCCGCTTCGACCCGGGCCCGGGTGGCCGGGGCGACGATGTCCGGGCGGTTCAGGACGTTCGAGACCGTGCCGACGGCCACACCGGCGAGGCGCGCGACATCGCTGATGGATGCGCGCTTGCGCCGTGCCTCGGTCGTCACGGCGTCATCATCCCAGACCTCGTTCGCGGTCAGGCGTCCCGCACGACGAGCACGCGCAGGTCGCGCGGTCCGTGCACGCCCTCCACCCGGACGAGCTCGATGTCGCTCGTCGCGGACGGCCCGGAGATCCACGTGAGCGGGCGATCCGGGTGCGGCGCGAGGAGACGGACCGCCTCCGGCACGGAGCCCACGACCTGCGAGGCCGCGACGACGCACACGTGCCGGTCCGGCAGGAGGGTCAGGACACGGCGCCCCTGGTCGGGTTGCCCGTCCAGCACGATCGTGCCCGTCTCGGCGATCGCCACGCGCGACGAGGTCAGGACGGCCGCGACCGCGTCGAGCTCGGCGTGGGTGCGCGGCGCTGTCGAGTCGTCCACCTGCACCTCGACGCCCGCAGCGCGTGCCGTGTGCACCCATGACGGATCGAGCCCGGCCGGCACGACGACGGACGCGACATCCCTCAGTGCCGCGGCCACCGCGGCCGGGAGATCCGCCGACGTGGTCCGGACGACCGTGGCGCGGTAGTCCTCGAGCCGGTCGACGAACAGGTCGACGGCGTCAGCGCTGCGGGCTGCGACCGCGCCGCCGATGCGGTAGGCCCGTGGGGACGGTTCCGGGGTCGGGACCCCGGAACCGTCCAGTGCGTTCCGCACGGCGGCGAGCACGATGGCGCGCGCGTTCATCGGGCCGACCACCAGTCCCGGAACGTCTGGCGCGGCAGCGGCGGCAGGTCCCGGCTCGCGGTCCACAGCGACCCGGGGAACGGCAGTCGCCGGACCCGGCGTGGGAGCACCCACGAGAGCACCGTCACGATCCGGCCGGCCCACCTGAAGGTCCGGCGGGAGCGCATGGACAGGGCGACGAACCCGAGTGCGACCGACCACACGGTGGGCCTCGCCCTGCGCCCCGGCGGGTGCTGCACGCGGTCGCGCAGGTGCACCAAGGCGGTCGGGATGTCGATCTTCACCGGGCAGGCGTCGTAGCACGCCCCGCACAGCGAGCTGGCGAAGGGCAGGCTCGCGGCGGGGTCGTGGGGGTCCAGCACACCGGTCTCACCGACTCCGAGGAGCTGCGGGGTGAGGATCGCCCCGATCGGGCCGGGGTACACCGACCCGTACGCGTGCCCGCCGGTGCGCTCGTAGACCGGGCAGACGTTCAGGCACGCCGAGCAACGGATGCAGTGCAGGGCCGTCCGCCCGATCTCGTCGGCCAGCGCGCGGGTGCGCCCGTTGTCGAGCAGCACGAGGTGGAACTCCTGCGGGCCGTCGCCCGGTGTCACGCCCGTCCACGTCGAGGTGTACGGGTTCATGCGCTCGCCCGTGGAGCTGCGGGGCAGGAGCTGGAGGAAGACCTCGAGGTCCTCGAACCGGGGAAGGACCTTCTCGATCCCCATCACCGTGATGAGTGTGCGCGGCAGGGTCAGGCACATCCGTCCGTTCCCCTCGGACTCCACGACCCCGATCGTCCCGGTCTGCGCGATCGCGAAGTTCGCCCCGCTCACCGCGACCTCGGCCCGCAGGAACCGGGCGCGCAGGTGCGCGCGCGCCGCCGCCGCGAGGGCCGCAGGGTCCGACGTGAGGCCGTCCGGGGCGTCACCCATCCGGGCGTCGAAGATCTCCCGGATCTGCTCCCGGTTGCGGTGGATCGCGGGCACCAGGATGTGCGAGGGCATGTCGCCGGCGAGCTGGACGATCAGCTCCGCGAGGTCGGTCTCGGTCGCCTGGATCCCGGCGGCCGCGAGGTGCTCGTTGAGCCCGATCTCCTGAGTGACCATCGACTTGACCTTGACGACCTCCCGCGCACCGGTCGCCTGCACGATGCCCGTGACGATGCGGTTGGCCTCGGCGGCGTCGCGGGCCCAGTGCACCTGGCCGCCGCGGGCCTGCACAGACACCTCGAGCTGCTCGAGGAGCTCCGGCAATGCGGCCATCGCACTCGCCTTGATCCCGGCGCCGGCGTCCCGGAGGTCCTCCCAGTCGGGCAGCTCCGCCGTGACAGCGAGTCGCTTGTCGCGGATGGTGCGGGTGGCCGTGCGCAGGTTGGCGCGCAGCTGGGTGTCCCGCAGGGTGTCGTGGGCCGCCGCCGGGAACGGCTGCCCCCAGCGCAACGGCTCGTCGGGTGCATGGGCCGGCATCGGGCGCACGGTGGGCATGCCGAGGTGGGTGCTCATCGCGCTCCGGTCCGCGCGCCCACCCGCGCGGCGCCACCCAGGCCCGGGTCCGGGTCCCACGGGTCGTCGCGGGTCGAGGCGAGGATCTCCGCGAGGTGCAGGGCCCGCACCCCGGTGTTCTGCCGGTCCAGGGCACCGGAGATGTTCATCAGGCACGACCAGTCCCCCGCCGTCACGAACGGCGCCCCGGTCGAGACGATGTTCCGGGCCTTGTCGGTGACCATCGCCCCGGAGGTCTCGGAGTTCTTGAGCGCGAACGTCCCGCCGAACCCGCAGCACGAGTCGGCCTCCGGCAGGTCCCTCAGCTCCAGGTCCGCCACGGCCCGCAGGAGCCGGGTCGGACGGTCTCCGACGCGCAGCATCCGCATCGAGTGACAGGTCGGGTGGTAGGTGACGGCGTGCGGGAACCACGCCCCGACGTCGGTCAGCCCGAGCACGTCCACGAGCAGCTGGGACAGCTCGTAGGTGCGTGCGGCCACGGCGTCGGCGAGACCGGCCAGCTTCTCGTCGCCCCCGCGACGCGCGACCATCGCCTGCTGGTGGCGCGCGGCACCCACGCACGAGCCGGACGGACCGACGATCGCGTCCCACTCACCCTCCAGCACGGGCGCGAACGTGCGCACGTGGTTGCGCACGATGGGCACCGCCTGAGCCTGGAACCCGGAGTTGACGTGCATCTGCCCGCAGCACGCCTGACCGGCGGGCACCTCGATCGTGTGGCCGAGTCGTTCCAGCAGCCGGACGGTCGCCTGCGCCGCCTGCGGGAACACGGCATCGACGAGACAGGTGGTGAACAGCGCGATGCGCACGGTGGCCTCCTCCTGGTCGGCGGCTGCGGACGGGTGTCAGCGCAGGAATGCTGCGGCGACCCCGGAGTCCACCGGGATGTGCAGACCGGTGGTCTGCGCGAGGTCGGGTCCCGTCAGGGCGAAGACCGCGGCGGCGACGTGCTCGGGAAGGACCTCCCGCTTGAGCAGGGTCCGCTGCGCGTAGTACTCGCCCAGCTTCTCCTCCGGAACCCCGTAGACGGCCGCCCGCTTGGCACCCCATCCCCCCGCGAAGATGCCCGAGCCCCGCACGACGCCGTCAGGGTTGACGCCGTTGACGCGGATGCCGTGCTCGCCGAGCTCCGCGGCCAGCAGCCGCACCTGGTGCGCCTGGTCGGCCTTCGTCGCGGAGTAGGCGATGTTGTTCGGACCGGCGAACAGCGAGTTCTTCGACGCGATGTAGACGATGTCGCCGCCCATCGCCTGCGCCACCATCGCGCGGGCGGCCTCGCGGGCGACGAGGAACGACCCGCGCGCCATGACGTCGTGCTGCAGGTCCCAGTCCTGGACCGTGGTCTCCAGCAGCGGCTTGGAGATCGACAGACCGGCGTTGTTGACGACGAGGTCGACCCCGCCGAACGCCAGGCACGTGGCCCGCACCAGCTCGGCGACGGCGTCCTCGTCGGTCACGTCTGCCCGCACGGCGACCGCGACGTCGGGCCCACCGAGGTCGCGGGCGACCTGCTGGGCGGCCTCGAGGTTGACGTCCGCCACCACGACGCACGCCCCCTCGGCGGCCAGACGCTCGGCGATCGCCTTGCCGATCCCCGACCCCGCCCCGGTGACGACGGCGACGCGCGTCGCCAACGGCTTCGGCTTCGGCATCCGCTGGAGCTTGGCCTCCTCGAGCGCCCAGTACTCGATCCGGAACTTCTCCTGCTCGTCGATCGGCGCGTAGGTGCTGATCGCCTCGGCGCCGCGCATGACGTTGATCGCGTTGACGTAGAACTCGCCCGCGACCCGCGCGGTCTGCTTGTCCTTGCCGAAGGAGAACATCCCGACGCCCGGGACCAGGACGATCGCCGGGTCCGCGCCCCGGATCGCGGGGCTGTCGGCGGTGGCGTTCCGGTCGTAGTACCCCTGGTACGCGGACCGGTACTGCGCGTGCAGCTCGTGCAGCCGCGCGACCACGTCCTCCAGCGGCGCCTCGGCGGGCAGGTCGACGACCAGCGGGGACACCTTGGTGCGCAGGAAGTGGTCCGGGCACGAGGTGCCCAGCGCCGCCAGGCGAGCGAGCTCGGTCCGGGCGAGGAAGTCCAGCACGACGTCGGTGTCCGTGAAGTGCCCGACCTGGGGGCGGTCCGTCGATGCCAGACCGCGGATGACCGGTGCGAGGTCCGCGGCCCGGCGCCGGCGCTGCGCCTCCGGTAGCGCCTCGAAGCCCGGGCGTATCGCGCCGAACGAGTGGCGGCCGGTGGCGGCGAGCTCGGCGGTGCGCCCCGCGATGTACTGCTCGGCCGTGCGGATGATCTGCAGCGAGCGCGCCTCGGCCTCGTCGGACGTCTCGCCCCAGGCGGTGATCCCGTGGCCGCCGAGGATGCAGCCGATCGCCTCAGGGTGCGCCGTGTGGACCGCAGCGATGTCGAGCCCGAGCTGGAACCCGGGTCGGCGCCAGGGCACCCAGACCACGCTGTCGCCGAAGATCTCGGCCGTCAGCCGCTCACCGTCCGCCGAGGTCGCGAGCGCGATGCCGGCATCAGGATGCAGGTGATCGACGTGCGCCGCGTCGACGAGGGCGTGCATCGCCGTGTCGATCGACGGCGCAGCACCGCCCTTGCCGTGCAGGCAGTAGTCGAACGCCGCGACCATCTCGTCCTCCTGGTCCACGCCCCGGTAGACGCCGACCAGCGCACGCAACCTATCCAGCCGCAGGGTGGCGAGGTTCTTCTCGGTCAGGGTGCCGAGGTCGCCGCCGGAGCCCTTGACCCACAGCAGGTCGACCGGGTCCCCCGTCACCGGATCGGTGTCGGTGCCCTTCGCCGACGTGTTGCCACCGGCGTAGTTGGTCGTGCGGGGGTCGGCCCCCAGCCGGTTCGAGCGGGCGAGGAGGGCCGCAGCCGCGGGATGGGTCATCACAGGTCTCCGAGC
Organism: Actinomycetes bacterium; assembly: GCA_021778635.1. GTDB lineage: Bacteria > Actinomycetota > Actinomycetes > Actinomycetales > Cellulomonadaceae > JAJDFX01. Next base: position 20,138 of record JAJYCD010000041.1, on the reverse strand, counting down.
TCTCGGCATTGAATCCTTTCATTACCCTAGCAGGACCATCGCCCGGCGGCAACGATCGGCCCCGGTCAGGCCGGAGAGACGCCTCAGACGGTGCGAGATCCCGCAGAGCTCTGCCGCACGACGAGGCGCGGCGGGAGGACGACGGCCGAGTGGCGATGCGTGGCGTCGCCCTGGGCCGCGGCCTCCTCCTGCAGCAGCAGTGCGCCGAGGCGGCCCACGTCTTCGCCCGGCTGTGCGATCGTCGAGATCGGGATCGGACTGTCCCAGGCGGCCTGGTTGTTGTCGTAGCCGACCACGGCGACGTGCTCGGGAATCCGCACCCCGACGGTTGACGACAGCGCTTGGACGATGCCGGCCGCGAGGAGGTCCGAGGCCGCGAAGATCCCGTCGATCTCGCCCGCGAGTATCCGGCTCGCGAGGTGACTTCCGACGGACCAGCCGTCCGCCCGGTTGATCCACTCCGGCGTCACGACCTCGGCGGTGACCTCCGGGTGCTCGGCAAGCGCCGTGTGGAAGCCCTTCTCGCGGTCGACCACGGGCTGGAGCTCCCGGGGCCCGCCGACGAAGACGAGGCGACGACGTCCGATCTCGATGAGGTGCTTCGTCGCGAGGTATCCACCGAGTGCGTTGTCGACGTCGACGCTGCAGTAGTGGGACGTGGGCGCACTGAAGTTGAGCAGCACGAGCGGAGTGCCCGACGGAGCGACCCGTGCGACGGCTTCGAAGTGGGCAGCGTCGTTGAGGGTCATCAGGATGCCCCGGACACGCGCTTGGGCGAACATCGCGAGGTGGGCAGACTCGCGCTCGATGCGGGCGTCGCTGTTGGCCAGCATGAGAGTCAGCCCCCCGTGCTCGGCGCCACTCTCCGCGCCACGGGCGATGTCGACGAACAGCGAGTTGTCGAGGTCCGAGACGATGAGGCCGATCGTCGTCGTGGACCCCATGACGAGCGAGCGTGCGGCTGCGTTGGGCACGTAGCCGAGCATCGCGATGGCTCTCTCGACCCGTGCCCTCGTGTCGGGAGTGACCTTGTCCGGGTGGTTCAGGACGTTGGAGACGGTCCCGAGCGACACGTCGGCAAGGGCGGCGACGTCACCGACGCTCGGCCGCGACTTGCCGGGGAGTCTCGCAGGCACCGGCGACATACGTCTCCTCGGAGGGTGTGCGCGCTTCAATGTGGCGCTGCCCGCGAAGCCTATACGCTCCGTCTCGCGCGCGGTCGACATCGAGTCCGGGATCCCTCAGATCCCTGCGATCCTGCCGCACTCGAGGTCACGGTTGGGTTACGGCGATTGACCCGACCGGCACGGATGCCTATGGTTTGAAACGCTTCACAGACCTGGTTCGCACTTCAAGGAGGAATTGTGATCTCGATGCACAAGCGTCACCGGCTCGTCGCGGTGGGGGTCGCCGGCGCGCTGACGCTCGCCCTCTCGGCCTGCAGCTCCGGGTCGACCAGCAGCTCGGCGAGCGGCGGCTCGGGCAAGACTGCCGCCAACTTGAACTTCCTGGGCATCAACGAGAACAAGACGATCGCGGCGACGCTGACGACGCTGAGCAAGAACGAGTGCAAGGCCGAGAACGCGGCGCAGCCGCTGAAGATCAGCAACCAGGCGCAGGGGACCCTGGACCAGCAGCTCCAGCTGTTGGCCGGTCAGGGTGCACTCCCGCAGCTCTTCATCGCGGCGAACGCTCCCTCGCTGACGCAGCAGCTCGCCACCCAGGGGTCCGTGCAGGACGTCAGTTCCGCGCTCGACAAGCTCGGCGTGTCGGGCGACGTCCTCCCCGCGGCGACGTCGGTCATCAAGAACCTGTACAACGGCAAGGATCTCGTCCTGCCGACGGAGCTCAACATCGAGGGCATCTGGTACAACAAGAAGATCCTCTCGGACAACGGGATCCAGGTCCCGACGACCTGGTCGGAGCTGGTGGCGGCGTTCGCGAAGCTCAAGGCCGCCGGGGTTCAGCCGATCTCTCAGGCCGGCAAGGGCGGAGACGGCTGGGGCGTCACTCGCTGGGTGGGCGACTACATCGCGCGCGACCTCGGGCCGACCGCCCTCCAGGACGTGCGCGACGGCAAGGCCAAGCTGACCGACGCACCGTACGTCGCCGCCGCCAACGCGATCGCCGATCTCGGCAAGCAGGGCTACTTCGGTCCGTCGCCGACCTCGATCGACTACACCACCGCGCTGAACACCTTCCTGACGGGCAAGGCCGCGTTCATCTACATGGGGTCGTGGGCGGTGTCGGACTTCACGAGCGCCACCGAGAACAAGATCGGAGCCGACAACATCGGCTTCATGCACTTCCCCACCGTCGACGGCGGCAAGGGGACGGCTGACCAGATGCCCGCCAACGTCGGGACCGCCGTGGCGATCTCCGCGAAGGACTTCGCCTCCGACACCGCGACCCAGGCGTGGGTCTCGTGCATCGTGAAGAACTACGGCACCGTCGCGTTGCGTGACAGCGGTCAGGTGACGGGCTTCACCGTGGGCAGCGGGGTGACCGTCTCCCCCCTCAGCAAGCTGGTGCAGGACGAGATCGCCAAGACCACCACGAGCATCCTGTGGTTCGAGGCGTACTTCAGCGCGAAGGCCACGACGACGAGCCAGAACGACGGCGGGCTCCTGGCCTCCGGACAGCTCTCCGGGGCGGACTTCATGAGCCAGGTCCAGGCGGACCTGGGTTCCTGATCGAACGCCGGCGCAGCGGATCACCCGCCGCCGGCGCCTCACCCGCGCCGCGAGGCGGGCCGCGCGTCCACCCTGAGGGGACCACGCGGCGGCCTGCCTCGCGGCACCCGACCTGATGAGAGTCTGAGCGATCCGATGAATCGAGTTCTCGGCGACAAGCGCGCCATCCTGGTGCTCCTGGGTCCAGCGCTGCTCGTGTACAGCCTGGTCATGCTGGCGCCCATGCTGTGGTCGCTCGGCTACACGATGTTCAGCGGGAGCGTCATCACCGGCTTCTCCTGGGCCGGGACGAAGAACTTCTCGACGCTGCTGCACGATCCCGCAGCCCGAGCCGCGCTCGTGTTCACACTGAAGTACGCCGTGGTCGTCACCGTCGGCCAGGTCGCCGTGGGCTACCTGCTCTCGCTGCTCTACGTGTTCTTCCTGCGCCGGGCATCAGGTCTGATCCGCACGCTCGTCTTCTTCCCGGTCGTCCTGCCGACCGTGGCAGTCGCACTGCTCTTCCAGAAGTTCTTCGAGTTCGCCCCGCAGACGGGCCCCGTGAACTCGCTCCTCGAAGCGCTCGGGATGCACGGAGTCGACTGGTTCGGCTCGGCCGGCACCGCGTTCGTGGTCATCGCCGTCATGGACATCTGGCGTTCCATGGGGTTCTACGCGGTGCTGCTCTACGCGGGCCTGGTCGACATCCCCGAGGAGGTGCTCGAGTCGGCGCGGATCGACGGCGCGTCGGGCACCCGCCTCGTGCGCAGCATCGTGCTCCCGCTGTCGCTCCCGGTGCTCGTCTCGTCGATCATCTTCAGCATCAACGGGACGCTGAAGGTGTTCGACTCCATCTACGCGCTCACCGGCGGCGGTCCCGGATCCGGGTCGACGCCGCTCACCCTGCTGATGTACCGCACGTCCTTCTTCTACGGCGACTACGGCTACGGGGCGACGATCGCGTTCGGGCTCACGCTCTTGAGCCTGGTGGTCACCCTGTTCATCTTCCGCGCCAACCGGCGCGACGTCACGGAGGCCTGAGCCATGACCACGACGACGGTCGCCACCCGACGGGGTCCCGCACCCGCACGCACGCACCGATCGACCCGACGTCACCTGCGCCGCATCCCGCTGTACATCCTGGTGACGCTCCTGCTGGTCGTGATGGTCTATCCATTGGTGTGGATCCTGCTCGGCTCGTTCAAGACCCAGGACGAGTTCCTCAACAACCCGACCTGGGCGCTGCCCCACAGCTTCTTCAACGTCAGCAACTACGGCGACGCCTGGTCCAGCATCGCCCTGTATCTGCGCAACTCCGTGCTCGCCGTCTTCCCGGCGCTTGCGCTGGTCATCGTCCTGGGAACCGCGGCAGGGTACGCACTCGAGGTCATGGTGTTCCGCGGGCGTTCCCGCGTCCTGATGGTCTTCCTCGCCGGCATCATGATCCCGGGGCAGATGATCCTGCTGCCCCTGTTCACGGTCTACTTCAAGCTCCACCTGAACAGCACGCTGTGGCCGTTGATCATCACCTACACCGCGACCGGCCTGCCGCTGACGGTCTTCATGATGGCCACGTACTTCCGGTCCATCCCGCGTGAGGTGTTCGAGGCCTCGACCCTCGACGGCGCGTCCGCCATTCGATCGTTCTGGTCCATCGGCTTTCCGATGATGCGCAGCGCGGTCTTCACCATCGCGCTGGTGCAGTTCTTCTTCCTGTGGAACGACCTTCTCATCGCGCTGACGTTCACGACCCAGGACGACCTGCGGACCGTTCAGGTGGGTCTGCTGAACTTCACCGGTCAGTTCGGCACCGTCGACTACGGCCCGACGTTCGCCGCGATCTGCATCAACATGCTCCTCGTGCTCGGCCTGTACATCTTCATGAACCAGCGAGTCATGCGTGGGCTGTCCGCCGGCGCCGTGAAGGGCTGAGCGGCCGTGGCCGACCTGCTCTCTCCGAGCGCGGCTGCTCGCGGCCGGACGTCCGCGGTCGACCTGGCCGCCCCGGTCGTCGAGCACCACGTCCGCCCCTTCGGGATCGGCGCCGCGCGTCCTCGTCTGACCTGGCACGCGGTGGCCGCACCGTCGGGATGGCAGCAGGGCGCCTATGAGATCGAGTCGAGAGCGGCGGACGGGGTCGCCACCTCGTCCGGGTGGATCCCGAGCGCCGCCCAGGTGCTGGTTCCGTGGCCGCTGCGACCGCTGGCGTCACGGGAGCGGGTGGAGCTCCGCGTCCGGGCTCGCGGCCTGGACGGCGAGGTGACCGGATGGTCGTCGGCGACGCACCTCGAGGTCGGGCTCCTCGACCCGGCCGATTGGCAGGCGCAGGCGATCGCCCCACGTGAGCCGGTCGTCGCCGCGGACCTGCGCCGCCCACCACTGCTCCGACACGAGTTCCGAGTGAGCACGGGCGTGAAGGCCGCCCGGCTCTACCTCACGGCTCACGGACTGGTCGAGGCCGAGATCAACGGCGTGCGCGTCGGCGACGAGGTCCTGGCGCCAGGATGGACGGTCTACCCCGCACGCCTGAGGTACTCGACGCATGACGTCACCGGTCTGCTCGCCGAGGGGGACAACGCCATCGGGGCGCTGCTCGGCGACGGCTGGTACCGCGGGCGGATCGGGTTCGACGGTGGCACGCGCGACGTGTACGGCAGCCGGCTCGCCCTGATCGCCCAGCTCGAGGTCGACTACCTCGACGGCAGGCGGGAGACCATCACCTCGGGTCCGGGCTGGACGGCCTCGGTCGGGCCGATCCTGAGCTCAGGCCTGTACGAAGGCGAGCGGTACGACGCGCGACTGACGCCTCTCGAGTGGTCCTCGCCCGGCTTCGACGCCTCGGGTTGGACGCCGGTGGACGTCGTCGAACACGATCGCGACACGCTCGTCGCCCCGGATGGGCCTCCCGTGCGGTGCACGGACGAGGTCACGCCGCTCTCGGTGTCGAGAACACCGCGCGGGACGCACCTGGTGGACTTCGGCCAGAACCTCGTCGGGCGCCTGCGCATCCGGGTCTCAGGACCCTCCGGGACGCACCTGGTGATGCGGCACGCGGAGGTCCTCCAGGACGGTGAGCTGTGCGTGCGCCCGTTGCGGGCCGCGACGTCCGTCGACGAGTACGTCCTGGGCCCCGGGGGTGCGCAGGAGTGGGAGCCGCGGTTCACGATCCACGGGTTCCGGTATGCCGAGATCGAGGGCTGGCCCGGCGAGCTCGGTGACGGGGCGGTCGTCGCGCGTGTGCTGCACACCGACATGAGGCGCACCGGGGGCTTCGCCTGCTCGGACGCCGCGCTGAACAGGCTGCATGCGAACGTCGTCTGGAGCATGCGGGGCAACTTCGTCAGCCTGCCGACCGACTGCCCTCAGCGCGACGAACGGCTCGGCTGGACCGGCGACATCCAGGTGTTCGCCCCGACCGGGACCTTCCTGTACGACTGTGCCGGCCTGCTGCGCTCGTGGCTGCGAGACCTGGCGCTGGAACAGCTGCCCGACGGCACGGTGCCGTGGTTCGTCCCCACGATCTACGGCAACGCGCTGTGGAGCCCTCCGCGGCCCGGGGCCGCGTGGGGCGATGCGGCCGTCGTGGTGCCGTGGGTGCTCTACGAGCGGTTCGGCGACCTGGACGTCCTCGCCGAGCAGTACCAGAGCGCAGTGGCCTGGGTGGAGTGCGTCGAGCGCCTCGCGGGACCGGACCGGCTCTGGGACGACGGCTTCCAGCTGGGCGACTGGCTGGATCCGGCGGCGCCACCGGACGACCCCGGTGCCGGGAGGACGGACCGGTACCTCGTCGCCACCGCGTACTTCGCTCGATCGGCCGACCTGCTCTCCCGGATGGCGTCGGTGCTCGAGCGGGCCGCGGATGCCCGGCGCTTCGGACAGCTCGCCGCCGAGGTGCGTGGCGCATTCTGTCAGCGGTACGTCGAACCGTTGGGACGCCTGACGAGTGACGCTCCCACCGCGTACGCGCTCGCGATCGCCTTCGGGCTCCTGCCCGACGATCTGGTCGATGCCGCCGGAGCGAGGTTGGCGCAGCTCGTCGCAGCGGAGGGCGATCGGATCGCCACGGGATTCGTCGGCACCCCCGTGATCCTGGACGCCCTGACGGTGACCGGGCACGTGGACCGGGCGTATGCGCTGCTCATGCAGACCCAGTGCCCGTCGTGGTTGTACACCGTAGGGCAGGGGGCGACCACGATCTGGGAGCGCTGGGACTCGATGCTGCCCGACGGCACCGTGAACCCGGGCGACATGACGTCCTTCAACCACTACGCCCTCGGTGCCGTCGCCGACTGGCTCCACTCGACCGTCGCCGGGTTGCGTCAGGTCTCACCGACCGGCGACCGGATCCTGGTCCGGCCACGTCCGGGGGGCGGCCTGACGTGGGCGAACGCGTGGTTGGACACCTCCCACGGCCGCGCGGCGGTGCAGTGGGAGATCCAGGGCGAGGACGTCGTGGTGAGTATTGACGTCCCGTACGGCGTCCGGGCGAGCGTCGACCTCGGCGGCCCGCTGCCGACCGAGCTCGGCGACGGCCATCACGAGCTGCGCGTGCCCCGACGTCTCCTGGCCGACGCCTGACCTCGACGGGTCCTCCGACCCCACAGGACTCCCTGACCTCGCAGAGCCCTCCGACCTCACCGGATCCTCAGACCTCACAGGTCGGCGATCTCCTCGTCGAGGACCGACCACTCGTCGTCCGTCAGGACCACCGACGCCGCGGCGGCCGAGTCCGCCGCCGACTCGGGCCTCGTCGACCCCACGACCGGGATCACTCCGCGCCGGTGCACCATCCACGCGAGCAGGAGCCGCGGAACCGAGAGCCCTGCCTCGCGCGCGAGCGCGCGGCTGCGCGGCAACGACGGTGCACCGGAGCCCACCGCGGGGTCGCGCCCACTCAGCGGTGAGTAGGCGAGGTAGGCGATGCCCGCTTCTCGGCAGACGTCGACGACGGGACGATCGTGCTGGTCAACGGGTGAGAATTGGTTCTCGACCGCAGCGAGCGGCGCGACCCGCCTGGCACGGGCAAGCTGCTCGAGATCGACGTTCGAGACCCCGATCATCGTCACCAGGCCCTCGACCTGCAGATCGTGCAGTGCCCCGACGCTCTCCTCGACCGGCACCGTCGGGTCGGGATGGTGCAGGAGGTACAGGTCGATCGCCTCGACGCCGAGAGCGCGGAGGCTTGCTTCGCAGTCCCGTCGCAGCGCGGTCGGAGTCCCGTCGACACCCCACGTCGTCGCATCGATCCGGACGTGGCCCCCCTTGGTCACCACGAGGACGCGATCGGCATCCGAGCGCTCCGCCAGGGCTCGGGCGATGAGCGTCTCGTTGTGGGCGTGGTGATCGACCGTGGTGTAGGCGCGCGCGGTGTCGAGGAGCGTGACCCCGGCGTCCAGGGCCGCGTGGATCGTCCTGACGGCGCGCGCCTCGTCCACGTCTGGATCGAGCGACCATCGCGCACCGCCGAGACCGATCGGCCAGACCACGCGGTCACCGATCGATCTCGGCCGGGCGCTGTCAGGCCGTCCCACCGGACCGCCTCAGACCCACGGCGAGTCGATCTCGAACTCGTCGGCGACGGACCTGATCTCCGCCCGGGTCAGCCCTTCTGCGCGACCTCCCGCGACGAGGTCCATGTACTCGTACTTGGCGCCGGTCTCGGCGTACTCGATCCGGTCGACCGCGCGGGTGACGGACAGGTCGGAGCGGGACATGACCCCGTGCTTGGACCAGATGACGATCTCGACGTCGCGCAGGCCCTCGACGTTGGCCTTCATCATCCCTGCCGAGCCCGGCACGAAGAACGGGAGGACTCCCACGCCCTGCGACAGGGCGACGATGCTCTCGGGCTCCCAGCGCAGGATCCTCGCGTTCATGGCGGCGGTGTCCCGGTAGGCGGGGATGTGCGATAGGTAGGTCAGGTGCGGCGGCTGTGCGTGCACGACGGCCTGGAAGTCCACACCTCGGCGGGCGACCTGATCCTGGTGGACGGCCAGATGGGAGTTGAACTCGCTCGTCAGCTTCTCGAACAGCCGACGCGGGGAGGTGAAGAGGGTCGCGGTCAGGCCACCGTCGTGGATGCGCAACGCGCCGACGTTGGCGAGCGGGTCCTCGTGGATCTGGCGCAGGCGCCGGCCCGATCCGGTGACCAGGAGGCTCTTGCCGGCCAGTGCCGGCGCAGCCAGCGGGAGCGTGATCTCGGACTCGATCGGGAAGCGGCGGCGCAGCTCGACGTCCCAGCCGATGTAGACCGAGATGTTCCCCGCGCCGGCCTCGGACGCGTCGATCTCGCTGATCCGTGCGCCGCCGGCGCCCATCGAGGCGAGGAGCTCGTCAAGCTCGGGGAAGGGCTCGTGAAGGGGCATGGTCTCGTGTTCTCCTTGTGGTTGATCTGAGGCTTGTGGTTGTCCTGGGCTCAGGGCCACAGGCGGTGCTCGGCCGCGTCCCACGCGGCCTCGTCCCCGGCGGGTTCCCACCGGGTCATCTCGGACGAGGCCGCCACGACCTCGCGGATGGCGGGCAGCCCCCCTGTCAGCGCCCCGGTGGCCCAGGCCTGCACGAGGAGGTTGCCGACGGCGGTGCACTCGGCGGGGCCGGCGACCACGGGCAGGCCGGTCGCGTCGGCGGTCAGCCGGCACAGGAGCTCGTTCCGCGACCCCCCTCCGACCACGTGCACGACGTCGACCTGGCGTCCGGACAGGGTCGCTGCCTGGCGGATCGCACGCCGGTAGCCCAGAGCGAGCGAGTCGAGGATGCAGCGCACCGTCGAGGCCTCGTCGCGCGGCGGGCGCTGCCCGGTGCGGCGGGCGGCGTCGGCGATCCGGGCGGGCATGTCACCCGGGGCGACGAATGCCGGGTCGTCGACGTCCACCACGCAGCTCAGCCCGGGCACCTTGGCTGCGGCCGCGAGCAGGCGAGAGAGGTCATGCGGTCGACCGCCCTCGGCCCAGGTCCGCAGCGACTCGGACAGCAGCCACAGGCCACCGACGTTGCGCAGGTAGCGCACGGTGCCGTCCACGCCGAGCTCGTTGGTGAAGTTCGCCCGCCGACTTGCCTCGCTCAGCACCGGTGCATCGAGCTCGACGCCGACGAGGGACCAGGTGCCCGAGGAGATGTAGGCCGACCGCGACGGGTCCATCGGCACCGCGGCGACCGCCGACGCCGTGTCGTGGGATCCGACCGCGACCAGGTCCGTCCCGACCAGACCGAGGTCGGAGGCGAGCTCCGCGCGCAACGGCCCGAGGACACGTCCCGGTTCGACGACCGGCGCCAGCAGATGGGAGAGGTCGACGCCGGTCGCAGCGGTCAGCCCCGCGAGCACCTCGGGGCTCCAGGTCCGGGTCGTGACGTCCAGCAGACCGGTCGTCGAGGCGTTCGTCAGCTCGGTGATCTCGACACCAGCGAGCCAGTACCCCAGCAGGTCGGGGACCATCAGCAGGCGGCGGGCCACACCTGTCGCAGCGGAGCCGGAGGCGGCGGCGAGCTGGAAGATCGTGTTGAACGGTTGAACCTGGACCCCGGTGCGGGCGTACATCGCCTCGGGCGCCAGGTGAGCGAAGACGCGGTCGGGGACACCCGCCGTCCGCTCGTCGCGGTAGTGGACCGGGTTGCCTATCAGCGCACCGTCGGCGTCGAGCAGCCCATGGTCCACTGCCCAGGTGTCCACGCCCACCGACCGCACCGGTCCGTGCTCGCGACCGGCGACGCGCAACCCGTCCAGCACCCCGCGCCACAGCCGCAGCACGTCCCAGTGCAGCACGCCGCCGGATCCCACCGGGACCCGCACCGGGACGTTCGCGAACCGTGCGCACTCCTGGGTCTGCAGCCGCCCACCCTCAAGGTGCCCGGCCAGCACGCGCCCGCTCGACGCCCCGAGGTCGACCGCGACGAACCGAGCGGACGACGTGCTCACGCACCCCAGCCCGACTGGGTCCCGCCGACCCGCTCCTCGGCGATCCGCTTCAGGTAACCGCTCGCGGCGAACGCCGCCATCGGATCCGCCGGGAGCCCGCGCGACTCGCGCCACGTGGCCAGGTCCGCCCGGACGTCGGTGTAGAACGCGTCCATGAGCACCGCGTTCGCCCCGAGCACGTCGTTGGCGTCCTGCGCAGCGCCCAACGCGTCCTGGTCGATCAACAAGGCGCGAGCGACCATCTCCTGGACGTTGAGCACCGAGCGGATCTGCCCGGGGATCTTGTCCTCGATGTTGTGGCACTGGTCCAGCATCAGCGCCAGGTCAGATCCTTCGTCCAGGCCCCCGCCCCGTACGACCTCGACCATGATCCGGAACAGCTGGAACGGGTCCGCGGCACCCACGATGAGGTCGTCGTCGGCGTAGAAGCGCGAGTTGAAGTCGAACGACCCCAGCCGTCCGAGCCGCAGGAGCTGGGCGACGATGAACTCGATGTTGGTTCCCGGGGCGTGGTGGCCGGTGTCCAGGCACACGGCGGCCCGCTCACCCAGCGCCACGACGTGCGCGTACGACGTGCCCCAGTCCGGGACGTCCGTGTGGTAAAACGCCGGCTCGAAGAACTTGTACTCCAGGACCAGGCGCTGGTCCTGCCCGAGGCGGTCGTAGATCGTCCGCAGGGACTCCGCCAGGTGCTCCTGGCGTCGGCGCATGTCGGACTGCCCGGGGTAGTTCGTCCCGTCCGCGAGCCAGATCTTCAGGTCCGTCGACCCGGTCTGGTCCATCACGTCGATGCACTCGAGGTGATGGTCGATCGCCTTGCGTCGTACGCCGGCGTCCAAGGAGGCGAGGGAGCCGAACTTGTACGCCGCGTCCTGGAACGTGTTGGAGTTGATCGTGCCCAGCCGCAGACCGTGATCCTCGGCGAAGCGGCGCAGCGCGGCGAAGTCCTCGACCTTGTCCCACGGGATGTGCAGCGCGACGCTGGGGGCCAGGCCGGTGAACGCGTGCACCTGCGCCGCGTCGGCGATCTTCTCCTGGACGGTGCGCGGCGTGCCCGGCGTGCCGAACACGCGGAACCGGGTCCCCGAGTTGCCGTAGGCCCAGGACGGCACCTCGATCGCCAGCGGATCGAGTCGGGCGACGACGCGGTTAGGCAGGCTCATGGTCTCGATCTCCTTGAGTGTTGAATCGTTTCACCATTGCCGATGCTAACACTCTTCGCTTGCCGGAGCGAGGGACCTGTCACGGCGTCCTCGGGAGATCGATTCGCACCGGATCCGACGCACGCGCGCCGAGGCCTCGGCGCAGCGCAACGGCTGGGGCGCCGCGCACGGACCCAGCTTCGACGCGGCGCGCGTGCCAAAGCTGGAGCTGCGGCACCCGCACCATGCACACCGACCACGCCACGGTCGCGAGCCTTGCCCGCGCGCTGGGGGCCGACTGGCATCGCGTCTCGAAGGGCGCATCCTGCGACGTCCTCTTCCCTAGCCCGGCGGGCGGGGTCTGGACTGCCGATCATCCCGACGGCGACCAGCCGACCGGCGATCGGCTCGGCACCGGACAACCCGCGCGCGATGGACATCTGAGAGCAACCCGTCATTGCTCGCCGGCTCCGCGGGCGCCAGCCACCGGCTGCCGGCCCGCGGAAAGGTCACGGCAGACGGATCAGCGTCTCCATGACCCACGGTCAGAACCCGGCCTCCGCGTGAACGGGTCCACCTCCACGGCGCGGGCTGCGGGTGCCGGTGCGAGCGCGAGGCGCAACCGCGCGATGCCGTCGTCGGTCCCCTCAACGCCAGCCCACGTTCGACGATCCGCCGCAAGCGCGGCGAGCATCGTTTCCAAGTGCTCCCGGTCACGTCGGCGAGCCTCGCCCACAGCGTCACTCGGCCGGATGAGGGTCGTCAGTACGGCGAAGTCGATCAGATGCCGCGGGATGAGCACGTCGATCTGCGCCTCGCCGCGCTGCCAGCGGTGCTGGTGACCTTCCCAGGACTCACCGGTTGAGGCGAATCCCAGCTCGACGAGCGCGGTCGTGAATGAGTGCAGCGCACCCGGCTCGGCTCGCACGTCGAGGACGGCGTCGACGTCGTCAGTCGGGCGCGTCGGCGCGACGCCGCGCTCGATGCAGTGCAGGTGCACCATCTGGCCGCCGACGAGCGTCCACCCGGTGGGGTGGCGTTCGGACAGGTCGAGGAGCCCGCTCCACGCCTCCCGCTGCCCAGTCAGCGATGAGCTCTCGGGCGCGAGCGAGCTCACGCGGCCCGTCGTGCTCGGCGAGGTCGGCGGCCAGCAGCAGGAGAGGTACGGGTCGGTCGGGAAGCAGCGGTGAGACGTGCAGGACGACGTTGGCGTTCGACCCGGCGTCGACCAGAAGGTGATCGCGGCGCACGGCGACCGCGTCCTCAGCCCGGACGTAGGCCTCCACGTCGGCGGCTGCCGACAGGCCGAAACGTTCGTCGGACAGGCCCGAGAGGACCAGACGCGGGTCGTCGCGGAGCGCATCGATCTCCGATGCCGACATGAGATCCCGCTCGGCGCGCACCGCCAGCCAGGACCGAAGGAGCATCTCAGGCTCGCCATCGGCGACCAGTCGGTCGAGCGCCTGACGCAACCGGTACGACTCCCTCGGCTCGATCCAGTCCGCCGAGCCGCCACGGCTGATCTCCACCAGAGCCCAGGCAATTCGAGGGCTCATGGGCCGGCCCCTGCGGGGCGCGCTCGGCACGGAGGCTGCATCGACGAGCCACCGACCGCCGACGCGACGGGCGCGAAGCCGGCCTTCCCGCGCCAGCTGCCGGGCGCGGACGGCTGAGACGCCCATCATCCGGGCGGCCTCCGCGAGTTCGATATCCATGGACACAACCCTACCGTCCACAGAAGAGGAGTGTCCATGGACAGGTGTCCGGCCAGCGGCCCGGAGCCACAGCCGTCGCGCGCGACGGGTGCCGGACGGTGAAGTCGTCATTGCTCGACGTCATCCCGTCATCGCTTGACCTGGCCCTCATCGGCGTCGCCAACACGGCCCAGTCGACAGCCGGCCTTTTCGAGAAGGTCGCGGCCGACGTCAGCGGCCGCCCATCCCCGGACGCTGGTGGACTCCTGCGGCAGCGTCATGTCGCGATCCGCCCAGTCCGCGGCAGCGCTGTCAGACCTCGCGGGGTGACTCACTCCGACTCGGCGAGGACGTCACGTGCGACTGGACCGACTTCCAGCAGCTCGCCAGCCGGGGGCTTGCCGCTGGCCAGGATGGCATCGACGACCTGCGGGCTGCTCTCGGCCTCGTCCGCGGGCGACCCTTCAGCGGCGTGCCAGGTTCAGCATTCGGCTGGGCCGATCAGGATGTCGACGAGATGATCAGCGCGATCGTCGATGTCGCTCACACCTTGTCACCCATGCTCGGCGAGACCAGCGACCCTAGGGGCGCGCTCAGTGCCGCAAGCGTCGGGCTGAGCGTCGACTCCTGCTCCTCCCGCCTTCGCGATGACGCCGTCGATGCCGCCCTGGCATATGGGGATGCCGCCGAAGCCGGACGCATCCGAGAACGCTACGACGCGCTCGCTTCCGAGCTCGATAACGAACTCGTGTAGAGGAAGACTCCCAAGCGCGACGCATAGCCTGCCAAAATGAGAAAGCAACTCGTCGCAGTAGAGGGCGTAGGTGGTGGTGTTCGGATCAACAGCGAACCGCAGAGATCCGCATAGGTCATCACCCGATCGGAGCCGGCGGAACCAGTTCGCCTCGCGCGAGATCAGTCTCGCGACTTCAAGATCGCCCGAACTTCCTTGCCGAACATCGGATCGGTCCGCAACGACGCGAGCACCTTGAGCCCACGGTTGCCGCCGACGCGCTTGATCGGGCGCAGGAAGTGAATACGGGTGCTGCCGCGACTGGTCTCGTCCAGCAAGGCGATCAACTGGTCGAGACAATCGACGGTCGCAGACGCAGCGAGTGCGACTGCCAGCCCTTCCTCCTCCCCGCTGCCCTCAGCAGCCAGGTAGAGTCGTCGCAGCGTCTCCCATACGGATGCTGACGGTCGCACCGCAAGTGCCCGCCCAAGGCTCTCCATGACCCTGTCCGGATAACCTCCCCGCTGGAGGTGGTTGAGCAGCACCGGAAGCGCCTTCGGATAGGGATGAGCGGTGTTCACGAGATCCCAGACCGAACTCACCTCGACGCCGGCGTTCCTCAAGTCCTCCACGATCGGTTGCTCCGCGATGCGGAGTTCGTCCACGCGAGCCCGACGCTCTGCCTCCACAGCCTCCACCTGGGCGCGGTACGGCGGGTCGGTGCGCAACCTCTCCGCCTTGAGCGCCATCAGCTCAGCGGCCGTCATCTTCGACGAGCCACCGCCCTTGGCGCCGCTCACGGGATGTACCCGATGTTGAACGGGTCAAGTGGGTCAAGATCGGCAGCTACGAGCGGTCGCGACAACTCCGTGCTGGGGCGCACATAGAGGTCGAACCTAAGCCCGTTGTCGCGGGCGTATGTGATGTCGTCGCGAAGTTGTTGGGTCAGAGACTGCCTCGCCACGTTCTTGACCTCCGACACCGCCTCGCTGTTCAGGCCATCGAAGATCCGAGTCCGCTCTCCGATCTCGGCGGTCGCCTTCGGACCGATGTCATACGCGCCTCTGACGGCAGCCTCGCCGGCTTGCCCGAGCCGCACCGAAGCAGCTCCTCCGGATTCCGCGGCCCCAGTCTCAAGCACTCTACCCGCGGTCGCTGGGATGCGTGCGGCCGCCTCCCCCCCGCCGAGGCCCGGCAACGCGAGCATCGCGGCGACGCCAGTAGCTTGGCCCCAGCTGTAGGCGGTTGAGCAGTAGTCGACGGTGTCGGTGTACCCGGCTTGGTAGTCGATCAGGTCTCTGATCGCTTTGGTGCCGCCGAAGGTGATCGTGTCGCCGAACGCGGCGACGCCGTTGCTGAAGGTCTCAAGGGTTCCCTGATCCCACGACATCGGGTTGTACCAGTCGAGCCCGCTCGGGTCGGTGAACTGTAGCGGGTTGCCACCGGTGCACCCGTAGGGGTTGTAGGTGGTGGCCTGCAGGGGGTCGATGGTCAGGAACTGGGCGCTGGTCGGGTCGTAGTAGCGGGCGCGCAGGTAGATCAGTCCGGTGGGGTCGGTGTACTGGCCGGCGTATCCGAATCGGGTGATCGTCGCGGTCGGGGTGGTCCCGACGGCTGGGTCTGCCGCAAGCCCCGCATCAGACCCGGCGCCCAAGGGGGCACTCGCCTCGGAGGCTTCTGGGCCACTCGCACACGAATCCAGCGCGTCGAATGGCCTCTACCTCGGCCTTACGGCGCTCGCGGCAGCAGGGATCGTCGGCGAGCTCTCACGACGTCGCCGACTACAGCACCGCGTCCGGCGAGCTGGAGAACGGATCTCGTTGCCCGACGCAGCGTCGGCAGCGGCCGCCGCTGAGAGGCAGTGGCACGCGGCCATCACACCGCTGACGCTTCGGCAGCTCCGCATCGCGCTGGATGCTCTCGCCGCTTCCTGCTTCGCGGCTGATCGCGACCTGCCACGCGTCGCCGCCATTGACGTGGCAGCCGACCGGGTCACCCTGCACCTGCTCGAAGACGAGCAGGACCCTGCCGTGCCGTTCACGCAGTCCACCTCACCCCGCGTGTGGAGCGCGCCGACAACCTCGCTCGCGACCATCGAGCCCGTGGAGACGCGCGGCGCGCCCGAGCCGTACCCAGCGCTGGTGACGATCGGGCACACCGAGACCTCGACCCTCCTGCTCAACCTCGAAGCCGCCGGGACGTTGCGGGTAGTCGGGGACCCCGAGGCCGCAGCCGGAACCCTGCGGGCACTCGTGGCCGAGCTGGCGACGAGCGAGCTGTCGGGCCGCATCGGACTCACCGGGGGTGCGCAGTTCGCCGGTCTCGCCCGCGCGTGCAGCACGACGCGCATCCAGGCAAGCGAGTCGCCGCTCGCGGCCTCCCAGCTGAACGATCGCCTCCAGAGCGCCCGCGATTCCCTCGCCGCGGACGGACTCGATGACACACTCCAGGCCAGATCCGACCGCCAGTCGCCGGACCTGTGGCTCCCGGTCGTCGACGTCGACGAGGTCCCCGGCCCGGCACGGTGTGGTCCGTGGAGCGGGTCGATCCTGCTCACCGACCGCGACGGGTCCGGAGGCTGGAGACTCGACGTTGGACCGGATGGACGCGCACGCGTGGACGACCTCGGGCTCGAGTTGGGACGCTTCACAACTCACCGCGGATGGCCTGGCGACCATCACCGAACCGCTAAGTCTCGCAACACCCGCCCAAGCCGAGGAACCAGCGGGCCTGCCCGAGCCCGCACACCATGAGGCCGCGCAGGCTCTCGCTGCACTCCGCCCGCACTCACCGGCTACACCCACTGCGTCCACGACCGAGCCGGTGGATCGCCGGCCCGGACTGCGGATCAACGTCCTCGGCCCGATCCGATTCGAGAACGTGCCCACCGACCTGGCGCCATCGCCCATCCAGGCAGAGCTGCTCGTGCTCCTGGCTCTGCGTGGAGTGTGCACCGGGCCAGAGATCGACGACGCGCTGTGGCAGGGACGGCGCAGCGATGGAAACTCACGATGGGGCCTCGCGTATCGCACGCGGCGCATCGTCTTGTCCCGCAACCTGCCGCAGACCCCGCGGGGCGACTCGCTCCGACTCGGCGACGGCGTCACGTGCGACTGAACCGACTTCCAACAACTCGCGGGCCGGGGGCTCACTGCTGGCCGGGACGGCATCGACGACCTCCGGGGCGCCCTCGACCTCGTCCGCGGGCGACCCTTCAGCGGCGTGCCAGGTTCGGCATTCGGCTGGGCAGATCGGGAGGTGGACGAGATGATCAGCGTGATCGTCGATGTCGCCCACACTCTTTCACGCATGCTCAACGAGGCCGGCGATCCCAGGGGCGCGCTTAGCGCCGCAACCGTCGGGCTGAGCGTCGACACTTGCTCGATCCGGTTACGCGATGATGCCATTGAAGCGGCGCTTGCATATGGGGATGACGCCGAAGCCGGACACATCCAGGAGCGCTACGACGCGCTCGTAGCCGAACTCGACGACGAGCGCGTTTAGGGACGAGCAGTCCCGCCTTCCTACCTTTCAGATGGTGGGCCTTGTTCTCGGCAGCGCTGACCCCAAGCCGGAAGCCATCGTCACCCGGTTATCGCCCCGAGAGCTGGAACGGCCGCGAGCGCGTTCACCTCCGTCCCGATAGTGTCACCGTCGGGAGCCGAAAAAACCGGCTCTATGGGAGTCGACAATCCGCGCGCCGACCCCAGCTGTGACAAATTGTCTCACCCACGCCGGGATCGACGGGGCTGCCGAATTCGCGTCTTCCGGATGATTCCCACGAACTCTTCGCGCGTTAGCATATCCGCACCCGCACGTCGAATCACTTCGCCCGTGTAGGGATTGAGCTGCATTTTGTCACGGTGGTAGGCAAACGCTGTGGTGTAACCGACACGCGACTCACGCACATCTTGCACCGCCACCACCGCAATACCAAGCACCGAGAGGACACCCAGCGCAATCCATACCGGGAGAACGGAGAAGAAGACAGTTCTCTCCTGCGCTGCAACGAATGCAATCATCACCAGACTAAGCGCGATAGTCGAAAGCAAAACGACAAGCAGCCGCCTAGCCCATGCGTAGGACGATCCGCCGCTGATCAGCCGGGGAACAAGGTCACTCATGACACCGCCTCACACGCGCTCGCAGACGCACCTGATCTCTGCGGTGCCGCATACGCCGCCGCATCTCCGAGAAAGCCATTCAGACTACCGCTGAAGCCAATGATTCCTCCCCAGACACCGCCAATAGTATGAGCAGCCTCACCGACCAACTCGGCGATGGCCCCGATGTGGCTCGCTATCCGCAGCGTCGCACCCCCTGCCCCCAATGCGGTGGCCGCGATGTCGATCCCACAGGTTGCGTCGAAGGCGGCATGGCAATCGATCGCGGTGGCCGCAATACCGGTGCCAATCGAAGCCGCCTCAAGCGCCCCGGCGACCACGAAGCCTACGCCGGCGGTCTCCGGACCGAGAGTCGCCGCTACCATGACGGCAGCAACGGCAGTGACCGAACTGACAAGACCAAGAGCGGCACCCCAATTGAAGAGACCCAGGGGGTCGACATTCTGTAGTGGGTTGCCACCGGTGTACCCGTAGGGGTTGCGGGTCTGATCGACAAGGGGGTCGATGGTCAGGAACTGCGCGGTGACTGGGTCGTAGTAGCGGGCGCGGAGGTAGATCAGTCCGGTGGGGTCGGTGTATTGGCCGGCGTAGCCGAATCGGGTGATCGTTGATGTTGCGGTGGTCCCGACGGCTCGAGGGCGACCGTAGGTGTCGTAGTCGGCGTCGGAGGTGACGGCCCCGGTGTCGTCGGAGGTGGTGCGGACCGAGCCGATGAGGTCGGTGTGCAGGTAGTCGACGTGCCCGCTTCAAAGCGGTGCAAAGCATCCTCGGGCATGCCTCCGCGACGATGACCATGGACCTCTACGGCCACCTGTTCTCCGAAGCGCCCTACGTGGCCATCAGCCAGCTGCCCTCGTTCTCCGAGGCTCTTGAGGAGCCTGAGGACGGGCGCGAGGACGACCCCTCGTCGACGCGATCGACCGAGTCTCCGAGCGACGATCCAGACAGCGAGAACGAGCTGCACTGACCTGGCACTGACCTGGCGCAACCGCGCCCTCGCCCTGGGGCTTGCACTCATCGCACAAACACCCCACTTGACCTGCACAAACACTCTGTGCGCCTGGGCAGATTCGAACTGCCGACACCCGCTTTAGGAGAGCGGTGCTCTATCCCCTGAGCTACAGGCGCCCGAGGCCTGTTGGAAACGTGGTCGAAAACCCTGCGCGCGTGGCGCTCGAGGTTCCGGCCGCTCTCGCGAAGGTCCCGTGCGTCGTCAGGCAACCCCGATGGGGGCGATCTGACGCGGACTCAGCCTACCGGGACCTCGCCCGGGCATGCGTCAGCAGCCCCGTGAGGTGGGGCTGCTGAGATGCGGTGTTCAGCTCCGAGTCAGGCCGCGAGCGAGCGTGGTCGTGCGCGCCGCTTGGCGTACCAGGATGCGATCGCGTTGATCGTCACGGCGAATTCGAGCATGACCAGGGTCTGCCGTTCGACGGTGTCGGCGACCATCCGCTCGCGGTAGAGCCAGGTGTCGAGCTGGCTGTGGGTGGACTCGGTGTCGTTGCGCCAGCCGTAGGTCTCGACGTAGACGGTCGAGCCTGGGGGGTGCATGCGGATGTGCTCGGCCCTGTTGAATCCGGTTGCGCTGTCGTCACCGTTGCGTGTGATGCGGACGTGACGAGAGCGCCCGCAGGGGCGCGTCACCACCGTGCACCAGCGGTGCTCGCCGACGTTGCGAGGTGGGTCGTCGACCGGCCTGAGCCCGACCCCGGGGACCTCCGACCGGCGGCTCCCCCACCCCAGCGCGGCTGGGTCCGCTCCTCCCTCCGTGAGCAACCCGGGACCGTCGCCCGGTCGCCCGCGATCAGCTCACGCCGGACGACCCTGCCCGGTCATAGCCCCTGCCACGCCGGCTTGGCGG